>NZ_JBWKEE010000005.1:72276-177352 GCF_056435605.1 Streptomyces sp. NPDC043896 | reverse complement strand
AGAAAAAACCCTGAGCCAAAAAAGCTTCTCCCCCCCCCCCCCTCCTCCGGCTTTTTCCCCCCAAAACCTGTTTTTTTCCTTGTCCTTTTCCCCCCCCCCCCCTCCCCCACCCCCCCCCCCCCCCCCCCCCCGGGCCGGGCCCCGATGGAGGAGCGGGGTTGGTGTACGCGCCACGGACCGCCGTACGCTCGACCGCATGACTTTGCGCCTGAGCACTGTGATCCTGCCGGTACGCCCGTGGCACGAGGGAGGCCGTGACCAGTGGGAGCGGGCCGAGCGCCTCGGGTTCCACACCGCCTACACCTACGACCACCTGACCTGGCGGACCTTCCGCGACGGTCCCTGGTTCGGCGCGGTCCCCACCCTGACCGCCGCTGCCGCCGTCACCGAGCGAATCCGCCTCGGCACCCTGGTCACGTCGCCGAACTTCCGCCACCCGGTGACCCTGGCCAAGGACCTGATGTCCCTGGACGACATCTCGGGCGGGCGTATCACGCTCGGGATCGGCGCGGGCGGCAACGGCTTCGACGCGAGCGCGCTGGGCCAGGAGGAGTGGAGCCCTCGCGAGCGTGCGGACCGGTTCGCCGAGTTCGTACCGCTGCTGGACCGGCTGCTGACCGAGAAGTCCCTCACCCACCACGGCACGTTCTATTCCGCCCAGGACGCCCGCAGCATCCCCGGCTGCGTCCAGCGTCCGCGCCTGCCCTTCGCCGTCGCGGCGACCGGCCCGCGCGGTGTGAAGCTCGCCGCGAGCCACGGCCAGGCCTGGGTCACCGCCGGTGACCCGAAGGTCTTCGAGGGGACGCCCGAGCAGTCGCTTGAGGCCCTGCGCGCCCAGCACGGGCGCCTGGAGAAGGCCCTGGCGGAGATCGGCCGGGAGTCCGGCTCCATCGAGAAGGTGCTCCTGACCGGCTTCACCCCGGAGCGAGGCTCCATGCTGGAGTCCGTGGACGCGTTCGTCGACTTCGCGGGCCTTCACCGCGAGCTGGGCTTCACCGAGATCGTCATCCACGCGCCGATCCCGGACTCCGACTTCGCCGCCGACGAGGCCGTTTTCGAGCGGATCGCCACCGAGGCCCTCGCCCAGCTGGAGGGCTGAGGATCCGCCGCCGCCCGGGCCGGGTCCCCTGTCACAGGACGGGGACCCGGCCCGGGCGGCCGGTGCTCAGGCCGTCAGATCGGCGATGATCCGCCGCGCCTGCGGGGCCGCCCACTCCGGGGCCATGCCCTCGGGCAGCGACTCGACCTCCTCCAGCAGGGCCGAGATCCTGGCGGCACCCACCTCGGGCCGGCCCAGTTCGTGGTAGGTCCAGGCGGCGTTGTTCAGGCACTGGAAGCGGTCCCGGAGGTTCTCCAGCCCGAGCTTGGCGTACAGCTCCGCCGCGTCCTCCCACAACCGGATCTCCTCCAGCCGCAGGGCCTCGACGGCGGCCGGGCTCAGGGCATCCGCGGCCGGCGTCTCCTCTTCCGCGTCCGGCGCCAGGGCGCTCACCAGCCGGTCCAGCACCTGCGCCAGCTGGTGCCAGGTCTGCGCCAGCTCCGAGAGCAGTTCCGGGTCCTGGGCGGCCGGGGCGGCCAGGGCGCCCTCCAGTACTCCGGCGGCTTCCTCCATCAGGGCCCGGGCGGCTGCCACGGTCTCCTCGGTGACCTCCTCGCGCATGCCCAGCCAGGCCAGCGAGCGCAGGATCCGGACCTCGGCGACCACCGCGTCCCCGGTCAGCCGGCGCAGTTCCAGAGCGCGCCGGTACGCGGCGACGGCTTCCCCGGTCAGACCCGCGTCGGAGAGGCTGTCGGCGGCCGCCTGCGCGAGGCCCGCCTGCGGCCGGGGGTCCTCCCAGTCCTTGACCAGGTCGGCGGCCAGCAGGAACTGCTCCGCGGCACCCCGGGACTCGCGCAGGTCCCGCAGCAGGTTCCCCAGGAACTCCCGCGCCGAGACCGCCTGTCCCTCACCGTGCTCCAGCAGGTCCGGCAGCGCCGACTGCAGCACCTCCGCCGCGTCGGCGGTCCGGCCCTCCCGGGCGTAGGCCTGGGCCAGCACCCTGCGGGCCTGGGCGCCGCCGTCGGCGGCCAGCCCCGCCTGGTCGAACCAGTGCGCCGCCGTAAGGGCGTGCCCGGCGGCCTCCGCGGCCTCGTCCCGCCCGCGCAACAGGACGTCCGCGAGGGTGAGGCGGACGATCCCCTGCTGCTCGGGGTCGGCCACCTCGGCGGAGTGCGCCAGGCCGGACCGTGCCGCCTCCTCGGCCTCCTCGGGCCGTCCCAGGGACAGCAGCACCCCGGCCCGCAGGACGAGGGGGTCCGCCGCCTGCCACGGCCGGCCCGCCTCGACGGACCGTGCGGCCGAGGAGGCGAGCAGTTCCAGGGCCCGGTCGGTGTCGCCCTGCGAGAGGGCCAGCCGGCCGAGCATCTCCTCGGCCTCGGCGGCGAGGTCCGGGACGGTCGGCCCGTAGGCGGAGACGAAGGAGGCGAGTCCGGCCATCAGCAGCTCGTGGCCGTGGTCGTGGTCCTCCTCGTGGTGGTGGCCGTGCTCCTCCTCCTGCTGGTGGCCCTGCTGCTCGTGGTGGCGCTCCCGCGCCGCCTCGGCCGAGCGCAGGTACGGCTCCATGCGCAGCGCGGACAGCTCCGCGAGGGCGATCCGGCGGTCCCGCAGCGGTTCCGCCGCGTCCAGCGCCTCGGCCGCCCGCAGGCCCGCCGCCAGCAGCTCCCTGACCTCCTCCGGCGCGGCCCCGGCCTGGGCGGCGGCGCTCGCCAGCCGCAGCTCGGCCAGCGCGGCGCGCTCGGCCCGGCCCAGCGCGAGGTAGCCGTCGCGAACGGCCGCCAGCAGCCGGACCGCGTCCGGTGCTCCGGCCCGCGCGGCCGTCAGGGCCCGGTGGTCGGCCAGTTCGGCGCGCAGCAGCGGGTGCGTTTCGGATTCCGGCAGCGCGGAGACCCGTACGCCCACCTCGGTCCACAGCCGGTCGGTGTCCGGGTGGCCCCCGTCGCGCGCCGTACGGGCCTGCTCCACGAGCTGCGCGAACTCGACGCCGCTCACGGGCACGGGCACGGGCACCGGTGCCGCCGGGGCGGCCCCTGCCGGCCGGGGCAGCGCGGCGCTGCGTACGCCCAGCGGCAGCGAGTCGGCCAGCGGGGCCTGCCCGAGCCGTCGCAGCAGCCGGTCGGAGACGCGGGTGGTGCCGTTGCGCACGTCGAACCGCCGGGCGATGGCCACGGCCTCCGCGCGCAGGATGCCGTGCAGCTCCTCGACGGTGTGCGCGGAGCCTTCGTACGACACCGTCGGGTCGGCGCCGTGGCCGAGTTCGACGAGCCGGCGCAGCAGAACGGCGACCCCGGCGTAGAAGTCCATCTGCGTCCTGACGTCCACGAGCGGCCGCAGGTGGGCGGCGTGTTCGGCCAGGATCTCCACACCACGCGCCTCGTTGCCGGTGAGGGCGCAGAACTCGATGTGCTGGCCGATCGCGCGCAGCAGGCTCTCCTTGCCCCGCGTCATGCGGTAGCCGCGCAGGTGGTGCGAGCGGGCCTCGTCGGTGCGGCCGAGGCGCAGCAGGGGGGTCAGCGACCGGGCGAGCACCCGGTGCGGTTCCTCCATGCAGGTCTGCTCGCCCTTCAGCACGGGCTCCCACACCTCGATGGCCTTGGCGTGCTCGCCCTTGGTCGCCCAGAACACGCCCTGCGAGTTGGTCTCGCAGGCGTGGCAGTCACTCATGGAGTCGCGGTCGGCGGCGCGCCACTGGGCCATGGCCCGCTCGGCGCGTTCGTCGTCGCCGATGGCGTCGGCGAGGAAGTACTCGGACTGCCGCACCGCCCGCTCGCTGTACCCGGCGATCCGGTAGCGCTTCTCCATGTCGTCGAGGTAGCCCGTGACGGAGGAGATCGGGACGTCGGGGGAGCTGATGATCTGCCCCGAGACCCACTTGAAGCGCCAGAAGAGGGAGTGGGCGTCGCTCGCGTCGAACGCCGACGGGTCGCGGTCGTACTCCTGGAGCAGCCGGGCGAAGGGGACCACCATGCGGCTCCGCTCGGCGCTGTACTCGTAGGCGTCGATCTGGTTGATCAGCGCCATGCGGTACACCTCGGCGTCGCCGCAGACCTCGGCGGCGGCGGCCAGGGCCTCGGCCTGGGCGTTGCGCGCGGCGCCGTGCGGCAGGCTGCGGTTGTCGTAGAGGGCGCGCCGGATCTCCTCGGCCGTCAGGGTGCTCACTTGTCGTCCTCCTGGGACTGGGCGGTCGGGGTGCCGGCGGAGTGGGTGGCCCATTCCAGGAGCCCGATGAAGGCCCGGTTGAGCAGGGCCGAATCGGCCGGGCGCAGCGGTCGCTGGGACATCAGCAGCGCCTGTCCGTAGAGCGATTCGACGGCGGTGCCGGCGAGCGTCGGGTCCGCAAGCCCCGCGATGCGCCGGATCAGCGGGTTGTTGTGGTTGAGGACGAGGCGGGCGCGCGGGCCGGAGCCGCGCAGGGAGCCGAGGATGCCGCTCCACAGGGAGTCGGCGGACTCGAGTGCGGCGGTGCGGTCGCGCTCTTGGCGGGCCTGGCGGTCGTCGAGGTAGAGCGCGGGGACGGCGACGGGCTGGAAGGCACGCAGCACCACGTCGCAGCTCTGGGGCTCCAGGCGGGTGCGGGCGGTGGACAGGAAGGGGGCGAGGGACAGCTCGACGGACGTGGGGACCGGGTCGAGGCGCTCGGTGACGGCCCCCGCGTCCAGTTCGGTGACCTTCAGGTCGGGGCGTACGGAGGGCAGCAGCGCCAGCAGGTCGGCGTCGTAGGTGTAGCCGGCGTTGACGACGCCGAGTCCGTGGGCCGCCGCGATGGGGGCGATCTGGCGGAACTCCTCGACGGTGCGCGTGAAGTGGATCTCGGCGTGGGCGGCCGTGAACTCCTCCAGGTTCATCGATCCGTCGCTGGTCTCGAAGGGCAGCCACGGCAGCATCAGGCCGAGGAGTTCGGCGTCGTGCCGGGCGAGGGACTTCACCCCGAGGTGGTGGACGCTCAGGAAGGCGGCCAGGCGGTCCGGTTCTGTCGCGGCGAGCTCGGCCAGCCAGGCCCGGATACGGGCGCCGAGGGCTTCGCGTACGGCGGCGAGGGTCTCGTCGTCGTAGAGGTTCTCGCGGGAGGCCGTGGGCCGCAGGGTGTCGGTGTCGAGGACGGCGCGGACGAAGAAGGCCCAGTCGGGCAGCAGGTTGTCGGCCTGGTCGGTCAGCAGCATGCCCTTGAGGTGGACTCGGTGTCCGGCCCGGTGGGCGGGGCTGGTCGGTTCGGGGAGTACGTACGCGACCCCGCGCACCCCGGCCACCGGCAGGTCGAGGTCGATGCTGTCGAGCGGGGTGAACCCGAAGAGCTGCGCGCAGTGCCCGGCGAGCGCGACGCGTCGGGCCGCCGGGGTGGGGAAGGCACGGTCCCACACGGCGGGGCGGTCGGTGACGGGCCGGGGGGCGCCGCCGAGGCCGTCGTCGAAGGTGACGGGGTGGGGGAGCAGCGAGCCGTAGTCGCGGGCGAGGCGCTCGACCCGGGCGGGCTCGGTCCACTCCTCGGCGCCCGGGCGGGCCTCCAGGTGGACGGTGGTGCCGGGCTCGGGACGGGCCTCGTGGGGCAGTTCGCGCACGGTGTAGGAGCCGTCGTCCGTGGCCAGCCACTCGACGGGCGCGGCCTGGGGGTCGCGGGCGGAGCGAGTGACGACCCGGATCTGGCGGGCGACGACGAAGCAGGCGAGGAGGCCGATGCCGAACTGGCCCAGGAACTGCTGGCGGGTGGTCTCCAGACCCTGGAGTCCGTCGGCGGAGGTGTCGTCACCGCCGCGCTTGGAGCTGCGGCCGATGGTGGCCAGGAGGGAATGGGCCTCGGCGGCGGTCAGGCCGATACCGGAGTCCTCGATGGTGACGCGGCCGGCGGAGGCGGAGAGGTGGATGCGGACTTCCGCGCCGGGCTCGTGCGCGTGACGCGCGGTCACGGCGTCCACGGCGTTCTGGAGGAGTTCGCGCACGTACACGCGGGGGCTGGAATAGAGGTGGTGGGAGAGCAGGTCGACCAGACCGCGCAGGTCGACCTGGAAGTTGTTGACCTCGCCCTCGGCCGGGGAACCGGTGGGGAATTCGGACGGGGAAGGGGACACGGATGTCATGAGGCATCAGCTCGCTTGCTCGCGTGGTCGGTCGGCGATCGCGAGGTACCCCCCTCACTGATGCCGGAACGAGGAACAGAGTAGGTGGATGATCCGACAATCACTCCGTGAATTCCGCCTCGTCCGGCGGGCCGCGGCCCGCTACTGGAAGCAGAGGAATTCCGGCGGTACGGCGTCCGCCAGCCATACGCCGTTGGCGCTGACCCGGAACACGTGCCCGGCGGCGTGCATCGCGACGGCGTCCACGGCGAGGACCACCGGCCGGCCCCGGCGCGCGCCCACCCGGGTCGCCGTCTCGCGGTCGGGCGACAGGTGCACGTGGTGACGGGCCATGGGGCGCAGGCCCTCGGCGCGGATCGATTCCAGAGCGGCGGCGACGGTGCCGTGGTAGAGGTACGCGGGCGGTACGGCCGCCGGCAGGCCCAGGTCCACCGCGACGGTGTGCCCCTGGCTGGCCCGGATGCGGGTGCCGTCGACGGCGAAGCGCTGCTTGTCGTTGGCCGCGACCACGTGGTCGAGCTCGGCCCGGCTGAAGGGGAATCCGTGGTCGGCCGCGGCCCGCAGGAGGTCGTCGATCTCCACCCAGCCCTGGGGGTCGAGCACCAGTCCGATCCGATCCGGCTGGTGCCGCAGGTGTTTCGAGACGTATTTGGACACCTTCACGGTGCGTCGGTCATCCATGTGCCCAGCTTGACGGCTCGCGGGCGTCGCGGGCAGTGATTTTCCACCGCTCGGACGGGGTGACCTCCCTCTATCGCTTTTCCAAGATACGGAATACATTTTCCGCATCACGACTTATCCAGAGGGAGAAACTATGACAAATAAGGCCTCACTGCTTCGGCGTGTGGCTGCCGAGCTCATCGGTACCGCAGGCCTGCTCGTGGTGGTGATCGGCTCGGGCATTCAGGCGGCGAACCTCAGTCGCGACACAGGGGTCGCCCTCGTCGCCAATTCGCTCGCCTCGGCGATCGGCCTCGGCCTGATCATCACCCTCTTCGGCCCCCTCTCCGGTGCCCACCTCAACCCGGTCGTCACCCTCACCGCCTGGTGGGCGCGGCGCACCGGAGGCGAGGGGCTCGACGCGCGGGAGGCCTTCGCCTACATCGCCGCCCAGACCACGGGCGCCATCGGCGGCGCCGTCCTGGCGGAGACCATGTTCGGCCGTACCCCCGGGACCTTCTCCACCCAGGTCCGGGACGGCGGCCACCTGCTCATCGGCGAGATCGTCGCCACCGCCGGACTGGTCCTGGTCATCCAGGGGCTCGGCCGGATCGGCCGGCCCAGGCTGATCCCCGCCGCGGTCGCCGCGTACATCGCCGCCGCGATCTGGTTCACCTCGTCGGGGTCCTTCGCCAACCCGGCGGGCACCATCGGGCGCGCCTTCAGTGACTCCTTCACCGGCATCGCCCCGCAGTCGCTGCCCGGATTCGTCGGCGCGCAGCTGCTCGGCGGCGTACTGGGCCTCGCCCTGGCCGTACTCCTCTACGGCCGCCAGCACCACGACCGCACCACCACTGCTGCCTCGGGCTCCGGGCAGCCGGAGGCGGAGGCCGGGGTGGCCGATAACCCCCGTACGGGCACGGCGTTCGAGGCAGTCGTCTAGCCGGACACCCCTGTTGCCCACAGGCGGACGGGAGTTGTCCACAGCCGTTTCGGAGGGTTTCGGCGACGTCTGAGCGATTCGCCCTGGGGACCCCCTGTGGACTACCGATCGAGCATTACCGGCCGCCGCGGCTCGCCAGATCGTTCATCGTCCGGGCCTGGAGCTCCCGCTCCGTCGCGGCCCGGACGAACTCCGCCACGTGCTCCGGCCCCACCAGCTCCTGTACCGCCCGCACCGTACCGGCGGGCAGGGACACCGGGGCCGGGCCCGCCGGCTGCGCCGCGCCGGGGGCGCCCAGGTGGCGCTGGAGGTGCCGGGTCGCGAAGAGCCGCATCGCCCGCGCCAGCTCGGCGTCCACCGTCTGCTGGGCCAGGGGCCGCAGCCTGCGCACCATCGTCGCCGCCTCCGCCGCGTCCGCGTCCGTAGGCGGCACCTGCCCGAGGTAGCGGGCGAAGACGTGCTCGGTGGTGAACTCCAGGAAACGCGAGGCGATGTGCTCCACCTGCCCGCGCAGTTCGCGCAGGTGACCGGTGATCGCCCCCAGCGGCACCCCGGCCGCGTACAGCTCGGCCGCGACCGCCAACTCCTGCGGCGAGGGCACGAGGAACTCGTCCGGACGCCCGGGGATCCGCTCCAGCACCCCCAGCTCGCAGGCCTCGTCCACAGCGTCGTCGTCGGGCAGGCCGCCGAACCGCGCGTTGAGGTCCTCCCGGCTGATCCGGTCGGCCTCCTCGTCGGTCCAGGGCCCGTGCACTTCCGCGACCAGGCCCAGTACGCCGCCCAGCCCGCGCCCCGCGTCCCAGGCCTCCAGCAGTTCCTTGATCGAGGCCAGGGTGTAGCCGCGGTCCAGCAGGTCCGCGATCTGGCGCAGCCGCGCCAGATGCGTGTCCCGGTAGACGTTGGACCGGCCCCGGCGCTCCGGCTTCGGCAGCAGGCCGCGGTCCTGGTACGCCCGGATCGTGCGCACCGTCGCCCCGCTGTGATGGGCCAGATCCTCGATCCGGTACTCGGCTACCGCCTGATCGGACAATCCCGGCTCCCTACGACATGGCGGCTCGGCCGACCGCGCCCGCCGCGGTCCGGGCGGCAGGAGACGCCGCCAGGTACTCGTCCGCCTTGAGCAGCGAGCCCTCCTGCCAGGGATGGTACGACCGCGCGCAGGAGCCGGGTATGGCCGTGCCGGGCACACCGCGGGCCGGGCTCACAGCCGGGGCTCCAGCCGCGCGATCCGGCGCAGGGTGTTCGGCGCGAAGCGGGACATCCACAGGGCGGCCTTGGACTCAGGGGTCACCGGGACCACGGCCCTGTTCTTCACCACGGCGAGCAGGATGGCGTCCGCGACCTTCTCCGGCGGGAAGTTGCGCAGTCCGTACAGCCGGGAGGAGCGCTCCTGGCGGCGCTTCTCCTCGGCGGCGTCCACACCCGCGAACCTGGAGGTGGCGGTGATGTTGGTGTTGACGATGCCCGGGCAGATCGCCGAGACCCCGATCGACCGGGACGCCAGCTCCGCGCGCAGGCACTCGCTCAGCATCAGGACCGCGGCCTTGGAGGTGCTGTACGCGGGCAGCGTCCTGGACGGGAGATAGGCGGCGGCGGAGGCGGTGTTGACGATGTGGCCGCCCTGTCCGCGCTCGGCCATCTGCTTCCCGAAGATCCGGCAGCCGTGGACGACCCCCCACAGGTTGACGTCCAGGACCTTCTTCCAGTCCTCGGAGCCGGTCTCCAGGAAGGGGCCCGACAGACCGATCCCGGCGTTGTTGACCAGCACGTCGACGATCCCGTACTCGGCGGCCACCTTCGCCGCGAGCTTCTCCATCGCCTGCTCGTCGCTGACGTCGACGCACTCGCCCCAGGCCTCCTGCGCGCCCACCAGTCGCGCCATCTCGGCCGTACGGGCCGCGCCCTCGCCGTCCCGGTCCACGGCCACGACCCGGGCCCCGGCCTCGGCGAACGCGAACGCGGTGGCCCGCCCGATCCCGCTCGCGGCGCCCGTGACCAGCACCAGCTGACCGCCGAACCGGTCCGCGTACCGGCCCGGGGCCCGCTGCTCCGGGGCCCGCGGGGCCGGCTCCTCCCGGGCCGTGACGAAGTCCGCGATCCACGCCGCCACCTGGTCCGGCCGGGTCCTGGGGATCCAGTGCTTCGCCGGCAGGGTCCGCCGCACCAGGTCCGGGGCCCAGCGCTCCAGGCCGTCGTAGAGCCTCTCGGAGAGGAAGGCGTCCCCGGTCGGGACGATCAGCTGCACCGGTACGTGCGCGTACGCGTCTGCGCGGGGCCGGCTCATCCGGGCCCGTACGTTGTCGCGGTAGAGCCAGGCGCCGTGCGCCGCGTCGGAGGGCAGCGAGGCGGTCGGGTACGCGCCGGCCGGGACGCCCTCGTGCCGGGCGAGGATCCCCGGCCAGCGCTTGCCGAGCGGCCCGCGCCAGGCCAGCTCCGGCAGCACCGGGGTGTGCAGCATGCCGACGTACCAGGACTTGGCGCCCTGGCCCAGCAGCTGGGCGGTCCGGCGCGGCGTGGGCCGCGCCATCCGCTGCTTGATCCAGTGCCCGAAGTGGTCGAGGGAGGGCCCGGACATGGAGGTGAAGGAGGCGATCCGGCCCTCGGTGCGGGCGACCGTCGCGAACTCCCAACCCTGGACGGATCCCCAGTCGTGGCCGACCAGGTGCACCGGACGGTCCGGACTGACCGCGTCCGCCACGGCCAGGAAGTCGTCGGTCAGCTTCTCCAGGGTGAACCCCCCGCGCAGCGGCACCGGAGCCGAGGAGCGCCCGTGGCCGCGTACGTCGTACAGCACCACGTGGAAGCGGTCCGCGAGCCTCTCGGCGACCTCCGACCAGACCTCCTTGCTGTCCGGGTAGCCGTGCACCAGGAGCACGGTCGGCCGGTCCGCGTCACCCAGCTCGACGACGCACAGCTCGATCCCGCCGGTGCTCACCCGGCGCTCGCGCGCACCCTCCAGAGCCGTCCCGCTGATCCCGCTCATGCCGCCCTCTCCTCAGCCCAGCGCCGCACGTGCGGCAGGTCGTCGTCCAGCCAGAACGCGCTCTCCTCGGGATCCCGGGAATCGGTGACGACCAGGATCTCCTCGAACTTCGCGCCAGTGCCCCGGAAACCCAGGTGCGGTTCCACCGCCCACAGGCCGGGCCGCGGCGGGTGGTCGGAGAAGTGGTACGGACTCCACAGCGGTGACCAGCCCTCCCGGTGCCCGTGCAGGGCGTCGGAGGCCAGCCCCTTGAGGGACTGGGTTCCGAAGCCGAACGCCGTCGGGGACCAGCGGCGTTCCTTGACCCGGTCTATCTTGTGCGCGATGACGCCGAAGGGGTAGGCGCGGTGCCGGTTCGCGTACCCCTGGCGGGTCATCAGCCGCTCGACGTTCTCGTAGATCTCCCGCAGCGGCCGCCGCTCGCGCACCTGCTCCAGGATCAGGTCCCGGTGCGGGCGCAGGTCGGACATCAGCCGGTCCTGCACCGGGTTCAGGCCGAGGCTGCCGGAGTAGCCGATGTCGGCCGCGTATCCCCGGTACACCGGCGCCATGTCGAGGATGAACGGCATCCCCGGCTCCAGCCGCCGCGAGGTCGGGAAGAACTGGAGGGGGATCTTGAAGTTCGTGAAGGCCGTGCGGTCCCCGAACCAGGCGAAGGGCAGGTGGAACCAGTCCCGCACCCCGCGCTCGCGCAGCCAGTCGCGCTGCATCCGGGCCGCCTCGCGCTCGGTCACGCCCGGGCGCAGCTGTGCCGCCACGGTCTCGGCGCACTCGTACGCGAGCCGCTGGACCTCTCTGAAGCCGCGCAGCGCGGCGGAGAGCTGCCCGGAGTCGTGCGCGGTGCGCTGCTTGGTGTCCCCAGTCATGCCGGCCGTCCGTCCCTGTAGCCAAACGCTCCCGAAACCTGCCACTGATGAATGTGACAATGACCGGAGATGGCGTCAAGGCCCGTGCACGGACCTGTGGACAAACTTCGCCGAGACTCGCGGCGACCGCGCCGCGTCCCTCTCTGCGTTCCTCTCCGCGACCGCGCCGGGTCCCTCTCCGCGAGCTCGCCGCGTCCCTGCCGCGGCCCCCGCCGCACCGTGCCGCATCAGCCTCCCGTCAGGGTCCGTAGTCCTCAAGGCTGATATTCGATCCCGCTCCAGGTCTGACGATCGGCGGCCCCCGCGGTACTAACGTCGAAGCCGTGACTGTCATCGCGACCGAAAGCCTGAGCAAGCGGTACCCCCGAGTGACCGCCCTCGACCGGCTCTCCCTGGACATCGGGCCCGGCGTGACCGGCCTCGTGGGCGCCAACGGAGCCGGCAAGTCCACGCTGATCAAGATCCTGCTCGGACTGTCCCCCGCCACCGAGGGCAGCGCCGCCGTGCTCGGGCTGGACGTCGCCACGCATGGCAGCGCCATCCGTGAGCGGGTCGGCTACATGCCCGAGCACGACGCCCTGCCGCCCGACGTCTCGGCCACCGAGTTCGTCGTCCACATGGCGCGCATGTCCGGGCTCCCGCCGACCGCCGCCCGCGAGCGGACCGCCGACACGCTGCGCCACGTCGGGCTCTACGAGGAGCGCTACCGCCCCATCGGCGGCTACTCCACCGGCATGAAGCAGCGCGTCAAGCTCGCCCAGGCGCTGGTCCACGACCCGCAGCTGGTCCTCCTGGACGAGCCGACCAACGGCCTCGACCCGGTCGGCCGCGACGAGATGCTCGGCCTGATCCGCCGTGTCTACACCGACTTCGGCATCTCGGTCCTGGTCACCTCCCACCTCCTCGGCGAGCTGGAGCGGACCTGCGACCACGTGGTGGTCGTCGACGGCGGCAAGCTGCTGCGCTCCAGCTCGACGAGCGACTTCACGCAGACCACGGCCACCCTGGCCGTCGAGGTCACCGACTCCGACGCGTACCCGGACGGCACGGCCGCCCTGCGCAAGGCGCTCACCGCGGCGGGCATCACCCTCCACGCGGCCGAGGAACAGGGCCTGCCCGGCGCCGGCCACATCCTCCTCGTCGAGGCCACCGGCGAGGACACGTACGACACCGTCCGCGACACCGTCGCCGACCTCGGTCTCGGCCTGGTCCGCATGGAACAGCGCCGCCACCACATCGCCGAGGTCTTCCGTGACAACGGCCGGCCCTCGCCCACCGCCCACCCGAAGGGAGCCGGCCCCGATGGCGCCTGAGACCTCGACCCAGATCCACAACATCGGCTACCGGTCCTACGACGGACCCCGGCTCGGCCGCGGCTACGCCCGTACCTCGCTCTTCTCGCAGTCCCTGCGGGGTGCGTACGGGCTCGGCCGCTCCGCCAAGTCCAAGGTGCTGCCGATGATCCTCTTCGCGGTGATGTGCGTCCCCGCGCTGATCATCGTCGCGGTGGCCATCGCCGTCCCCGGCTCCAGCGACCTGCCGATCAAGTACACGACGTACGCCCTCACCACCCAGGTGATCATCGGTCTCTACCTCGCCTCGCAGGCGCCCCAGTCGGTCTCGCGCGACCTGCGCTTCAAGACGGTGCCGCTGTACTTCTCGCGGCCCATCGAGCGGGTCGACTACGTCGTGGCCAAGTACGCGGCCATGGCCTCCGCGCTCTTCATCCTCACCGCCACCCCGCTGCTGATCATGTGGATCGGCTCGCTGCTGGCGAAGTTCGACTTCGGTCACCAGACAAAGGGATTCGGGCAGGGACTGGTGTCGGTACTTCTGCTGTCGCTGCTCTTCGCCGGCCTCGGCCTGGTGATGGCCGCCCTCACCCCGCGCCGCGGGTTCGGCGTGGCCGCCGTCATCGCCATGCTGCTCATCCCCTACGGCGCCGTCTCCACCATCCAGGCCGTCGCCTACTCCACCGGGAACACCGGCGCCATCGAGTGGATGGGCCTCTTCTCCCCGATCTCCCTGATCGACGGAGTCCAGACCGCCTTCCTCGGCGCCACCTCCGCCTTCCCGGGCGGCGATGGTCCCTCCGCCGCCACCGGCGTGGTGTACCTGCTCGTCGTACTCGGCCTCATCGTCGGCTCCTACGCCGCCCTGATGGCCCGCTACCGGAAGGCCGGGCTGTGACCTCCCACCCGTCGCCCACCACCACCCCTCTAAGGAATGGGCCGCGCCCATGACCATCATCGACATCGACCACACCTCCCGCTGGTTCGGGAACGTCGTCGCCGTCAACGACGTGACCATGCGCATCGGTCCCGGCGTCACGGGACTCCTCGGCCCCAACGGCGCCGGCAAGTCCACCCTCATCAACATGATGGGCGGCTTCCTCGCCCCCTCCACGGGCACCGTCACCCTCGACGGAGCGCCGATCTGGCGCAACGAGCAGGTCTACAAGCAGATCGGCGTGGTCCCCGAGCGCGAGGCCATGTACGACTTCCTCACCGGCCGGGAGTTCGTCGTCGCCAACGCCGAACTGCACGGGCTCGACGACGCGGCGGCCCAGCGGGCCCTCGCCACCGTCGAGATGGAGTACGCCCAGGACCGCAAGATCGCCACCTACTCCAAGGGCATGCGCCAGCGAGTGAAGATGGCCTCCGCCCTGGTCCACGAGCCGTCCGTGCTCCTCCTCGACGAGCCGTTCAACGGCATGGACCCGCGCCAGCGCATGCAGCTCATGGACCTGCTGCGGCGGATGGGCGACGAGGGCCGCACCGTCCTCTTCTCCTCCCACATCCTGGAGGAGGTCGAGCAGCTCGCCTCCCACATCGAGGTGGTCGTCGCCGGCCGGCACGCCGCCTCCGGCGACTTCCGCAAGATCCGCCGCCTGATGACGGACCGCCCGCACCGCTACCTCGTCCGCTCCTCCGACGACCGGGCCCTCGCCGCGGCCTTGATCGCCGACCCGTCCACCGCCGGGATCGAGGTCGACCTCAAGGAAGGCGCGCTGCGCATCCAGGCCGTCGACTTCGGGCGCTTCACCGAGCTGCTGCCGCGCGTCGCCCGCGCGCACGGCATCCGGCTGCTGACGGTCTCCCCCTCCGACGAGTCCCTCGAGTCGGTCTTCTCCTACCTCGTCGCGGCCTGAAGGAGCTGGCACCCATGTACAACCCCACCGTCGCCCGGCTCACCTACCGGGCCCTGCTCGGCCGGCGCCGCGCGCTGATCCTCTTCGCGCTCCCCGCGCTGCTGATCGTCATCGCCCTCGCCGTCCGCTTCTTCACAGGTGTGGACGACAAGGTGGCCGCCGACCTCCTCGGCGGCTTCGCCCTGGCGACGATGGTCCCGCTGATCGGCGTCATCGCCGGCACCGGCGCCATCGGACCCGAGATCGACGACGGCTCGATCGTCTACCTGCTCTCGAAGCCGGTGAAGCGCCCGACGATCATCATGACCAAGCTGATCGTCGCGATCGCGGTCACGATGGCCTTCTCCGCGATCCCCACCCTGATCGCGGGATTCATCCTCAACGGCAACGGCCAGCAGATCGCCACGGCCTACACCGTCGCCGCCCTCGTCGCCTCGGTCGCCTACAGCGCCCTGTTCCTGCTGCTGGGCACCGTCAGCCGGCACGCGGTCGTCTTCGGTCTCGTCTACGCCCTGATCTGGGAGTCCCTCTTCGGCAGCCTCGTCTCCGGAGCCAAGACCCTCAGCGTCCAGCAGTGGGCCCTGGCCCTGGCCGAGAAGATCGCCGGAGAGGGATACGTCGACTCCAGCGTCGGCCTGCCCACCGCGGTGGCCCTGCTCCTCGTGGTCACCGTCGGCGCGACCGTGTACGCCGGCCAGAAGCTGCGCCGGCTCACCCTCGCCGGCGAGGAGTAGGAGCCCCGACCAGCGCGTCGGCCCCCGTGCCCCGCCCGGCCCACCGGCCGGGCGGGGCACTGCCGTGCGCGGCATCATCGGGTGCATGATCGAGCATTCCGAGCCCGAGCCGTCCAGGCCGCTGAGGTCCTGGATACGCTCCGCGCCCGGCACGCACATATGGCTGCTGATCGTCGCCGTGACCAGCATCGTCGTCGCGATCGCCCCGGACCGGCTCGATCACCTGCTGCTCCACCGCAACAGCAGCAACATCCACCAGCTGGACAGGTATCCCGTCCGGGCACTCCTGAGCAGCGCCTTCTGGATCGAGAACCCGGCCTCCCTCGCCCTCTACGCGGTGCTCTTCGAGTTCTTCCACGCTCCCGTCGAGCGCTGGCTCGGCACCGTCCGCTGGCTGCTGATCGTCGCGACCGCCCATGTCGTCGCCACCCTTGTCAGCCAGAAGGTCCTGCTGATGGCCATCGAGGACAACCGCGCACCGCACAGCATGACCCACGTCGTCGACATCGGCGTCAGCTACGGACTCGCGGCCTCCATGGGCGTGCTGACCTACCGGCTCCCCGGGCCCTGGAGATGGTTCTACCTTGCCGGAGTGGTCTGCTTCTTCGGCCTCCCGCTCCTCACCGGGGGCAGTTTCACCGACCTCGGCCACGCGATCTCCCTCGCCGTCGGACTCCTCGCCTGGCCGCTGACCCTGCACCCGGACCCGCATGGCCACCGGCGGGCGGCCGATGTTTCACGTGAAACACGAGCCTGACGGACCGGCCCGGGAGCTGGACCCCGTCTCCTGCAACCGGGCCTGATACCGAGTTACTCGGGGCCGGCCACGCCGTGCTCCCAGGCCCACGCCGCGATCCCCACCCGGTTCCGGGCCCCCACCTTGGCCCGCACGTTCGCGATGTGCGTCTTGGCCGTGCCGGCGGTGATGAACAGCTCCGCCCCGATCTCGGCGTACGTACAGCCCCGGGCCACCAGCCGCACGATCTCCAGCTCGCGTCCCGTCAGCGCCTGTCCCGCGACAGCGCGACCGGCCCCGGTCCTCGACGTCCAGCACCCTGCCCTGCTGGCGGCGCCGCCGGATCCACGGCTGAGGGCGGAAAATCGCTGGTAAGGCCCGTGCGGCCGGGGCACAGTGAGTGGTGCGGGGAGTAACAAAAGGTCCGGGACGGCCACTTCGAGCGCGCCTCGCGGCGCGGGCCGTCCCGGACCTCTCGTACGTCCGGTCCCGATGTACTACGCGGCGCCGAGCAGGCGCTCCAGCACCACCGCGATGCCGTCCTCCTGGTTGGAGGTCGTCACCTCGTCCGCGACCGCCTTCAGCTCCGCGTGGGCGTTGGCCATGGCGACGCCGTGCGCGGCCCAGCCGAACATGGGGATGTCGTTCGGCATGTCGCCGAAGGCGATCGTCTCGGCCGCCTTGACCTTCAGCCGCCGGGCGGCGAGCGAGAGGCCGGTGGCCTTGCTCAGGCCCAGCGGAAGGATCTCCACTATCCCGGGGCCCGCCATGACGATGTCGACGAGGTTGCCGACGAGCGCCCGCGCCACCTTGACGAGCTCGTCCTCACCCATCCCCGGGTGCTGGATGTACAGCTTGTTCAGCGGCGCCGTCCAGACCTCGGCGGTGTCCTCCAGGTAGAGCGCCGGCAGGCCCTCCTGCACCTGGTAGCCGGGGCCGAAGAGGACCTCGCCATCCACCCCGTCCCGGCTGGCGGCCAGCGCCAGCGGGCCCACCTCGGCTTCGAGCTTCGACAGCGCCAGGCCGGCGAGCTGCCGGTCCAGCGTCACCGAGGTCAGAAGCCGGTGCGCCCCCGCGTCGTAGACCTGGGCACCCTGCCCGCACACGGCGATCCCGCGGTAGCCGAGGTCGTCCAGCACGTGCCGGGTCCAGGGCACGGCACGGCCGGTGACGACGATGTGCGCCGCGCCCGCCGCGGTGGCCGCGGCGAGCGCTTCGCGGGTGCGCTCCGAGACGGTGTCGTCGGCACGCAGCAGGGTGCCGTCGAGGTCCGTCGCGACGAGCTTGTACGGGAACGGAGCGGGGCTCACTTGGCGATCGGCTCCAGGACCTCGCGGCCGCCCAGGTAGGGGCGGAGCACCGGGGGCACCCGCACCGAGCCGTCGGCCTGCTGGTGGTTCTCCAGGATGGCGACGATGGTGCGCGGGACGGCGCACAGGGTGCCGTTCAGCGTGGACAGAGGAGCGGTCTTCTTGCCGTCGCGGTAGCGGATCGCCAGGCGGCGGGCCTGGAAGCCGTCACAGTTCGAGGCGGAGGTCAGCTCGCGGTACTTGCCCTGGGTCGGGATCCAGGCCTCGCAGTCGAACTTGCGGGAGGCGGAGGCGCCCAGGTCGCCGGTCGCGACGTCGATGACCTGGAACGGCAGCTCCAGGCTGGTCAGCCACTGCTTCTCCCATTCCAGGAGCCGCTTGTGCTCGGCCTCGGCGTCCTCCGGAGCGACGTACGAGAACATCTCGACCTTGTCGAACTGGTGGACGCGGAAGATGCCGCGGGTGTCCTTGCCGTACGTGCCGGCCTCACGGCGGAAGCACGGGGAGAAGCCGGCGTACCGCAGGGGCAGCTTCTCGCCGTCGATGATCTCGTCCATGTGGTACGCGGCGAGCGGGACCTCGGAGGTGCCGACCAGGTAGTAGTCGTCCTTCTCCAGGTGGTAGACGTTCTCCGCGGCCTGGCCCAGGAAGCCGGTGCCCTCCATGGCGCGTGGGCGGACCAGCGCGGGGGTCAGCATCGGGATGAAGCCGGCCTCGGTGGCCTGCGCGATCGCCGCGTTCACCAGGGCGAGTTCGAGCAGGGCGCCGACACCGGTGAGGTAGTAGAAGCGCGAGCCCGACACCTTGGCGCCGCGCTCGACGTCGATGGCGCCCAGCAGCTCGCCGAGCTCCAGGTGGTCCTTGGGCTCGAAGCCCTCGGCGCCGAAGTCGCGGATCGTGCCGTGCGTCTCGAGGACGGTGAAGTCCTCCTCGCCGCCGACCGGGACGTCCTCGTGGACGATGTTGCCGAGCTTGAGCAGGAGCTCCTTGGCGGCCTCGTCGGCCGCGTTCTGCTCGGCTTCGGCGGCCTTGACGTCCTGCTTGAGCTGCTCGGCCTTGGCGAGCAGCTCGGCCCGCTCCTCCGGGGAAGCCTTGGGGATGAGCTTGCCGAGCGACTTCTGCTCGTTGCGCAGTTCGTCGAAGCGCATGCCGGAGGACCTGCGGCGCTCGTCGGCGGAGAGCAGTGCGTCGACGAGCTCGACGTCCTCTCCACGGGCGCGCTGCGAGGCGCGGACACGGTCAGGGTCTTCACGGAGCAGCCGAAGGTCAATCACCCCTCCAGGCTACCGGGCTGGGCTTCCTGGGCTCACACCGATATCACGCTGCGTGTCGCTATGTCCCAATTGGGGTGAATGCAAAACACTTGCCCGGTGCTTGTCGCGCGCTTGTCCGGCGGCTGGATCCGGCCTGTGCGGACCGGCCGATAAAACCGCCCGCTTTCTCCGAAAAGGGGCACAGCGGCGGGCGGTGCGCAGGTCCTGATCAGGGCCGGAGGGTGGCGCGAGGGCAGTCCTTGTCCACAGGAATTCGTCGGGGCGCATGCTTATCCACAGGCTGTGTGCCGGATCTGTGGACATCGAATTAGATCAATAGGGGTCGGGGACCGCTCTGGGCCGATCAGGGTTCAAACCACCCTCACACACTCATTCGGGTGGGAATGGCTCGCTCCAAAGAGTTGATCGGCGATACGGGGGTGACGCCGTTCACCTGCTGCTCCCCAGCGCGAAACCTGGGCCACCGGGCCGATATGTCGACCTTGTCGTGCCGCCCTGTCGACTTGTCCCCAGGTCCCCATCTCGCCCTGTGGATAACTCTGTGGACAGTGGACGGAGGACTACGCCCGGCCGTCGAGGCAGCGCGTCAGCCAGTCGGAGGCCTCGGTGAAGTCCCCGTCGGAGGTTCCCGGCCGCGCGGCCCGTACCTCACTCAGCGCGACACCCGCCCTCGGGTAGGAGCCGAGGAAGCGGACCTGGGGGCAGGTGCGCTTCAGCCCCATCAGGGCCTCACTGACGCGGCGGTCGGAGATGTGGCCCTCGGCGTCCACGGCGAAGCAGTAGTTGCCGATTCCCTCGCCCGTCGGGCGGGACTGGATCAGCATCAGGTTCACCCCGCGGACGGCGAACTCCTGGAGGAGCTCCAGCAGGGCGCCGGGATGGTCGTCGCCGAGCCACAGGACCACGGAGGTCTTGTCGGCGCCGGTGGGCGCGGCCGGCCGGGCGGGCCGCCCGACGAGCACGAAGCGGGTCTCGGCGTTCTGCGCGTCGTGGATCTCGGTGACCAGCGCCTCCAGCCCGTAGGTGGCGGCGGCGAACTCACCCGCGAAGGCGGCGTCGAACCGGCCCTCCTGCACCAGCCGGGCACCGTCGGCGTTCGAGGCCGCCGACTCCCACACGGCGTCGGGCAGGTGCGTCCGCAGCCAGTTGCGCACCTGCGGCTGGGCGACGGGATGCCCGGTGACGGTCTTGATGTCGGACAGCTTGGTCCCTGGCCGCACCAGCAGCGCGAACGCGATGGGCAGCAGCACCTCGCGGTAGATCATCAGCGGCTCGCCGGAGGCCAGCTCGTCGAGCGTGGCGGTGACACCGCCCTCCACCGAGTTCTCGATCGGCACCAGCGCCGCCGCCGCCTCGCCGTTGCGCACGGCGTCCAGGGCGGCCGGGACCGAGACCATCGGGACGAGTTCCCGGGTGGCGGCCTCCGGCAGCGTGCGCAGGGCGGCTTCGGTGAAAGTGCCCTCGGGACCGAGATACGTGAAGCGGGTGGCCGACATGCGGTCAGCCTAACGCCGGGCCACCCGCCGCCGTGGCGCTGTTCACCCTTCGAGCAGGCGCTGCCCGACGTACTCCCCGTCGCGCGGCCCGGGCGGGACGGCGTACAGGCCGCTCGCCTCGTGCCGGATGAACTCCGACAGGGCGTCGCCGCGGTCGAGCTTGCGCTGGACCGGGACGAACCCGCGCAGCGGGTCGGCCTGCCAGCAGATGAAGAGGAGGCCGGCGTCGGGCGTGCCGTCGGGGCCGATCCCGTCGTGGTAGGAGAAGGGCCTGCGGAGCATGGCGGCCCCGCCGTTCTGCGCGGGGGCCGAGATCCGGGCGTGGGCATTGGACGGGATGACCGGCTTCCCGTCGGGGCCGAGCTTGTCCAGGGCCATCGCGGTCTTCTCGTCGCCGCCCGTCAGCGGTGCCCCGGTGGCCTTCGTCCGGCCGATGACCTGCTCCTGCCGGGCGAGGGACTGCTTGTCCCAGTCGTCGAGCAGCATGCGGATCCGGCGGACGACGGCGTACGAGCCGCCGCCCATCCAAGCGTGCTCGGCGGGCCCGGGCCCGGTGGCCGGAACGAAGATCCGCTTGTCGAAGTCCGGGTCCTTGGGCCGGGGGTTCCCGGTGCCGTCGACCTGGCCCATCAGGTTGCGGGCGGTCATGGGCGAGGCCGTCGCACCGGGGGACCGGTTGAAGCCGTTCATCTGCCAGCGCACGCGGGCGGCCTCCCCCGCGTCCTTCTGCACGGCGCGCAGGGCGTGGAAGGCGACGAGCGCGTCGTCGGCCCCGATCTGGACCCACAGGTCACCGTTGCCGCGCTGCGGGTCGAGCCGGTCCGAGGAGAAGTCGGGCAGCGGGTCGAGGGCCACCGGGCGCCGGGCGGTGAGGCCCGTGCGTTCGAAGAAGGAGTGCCCGAAGCCGAAGGTGAGGGTGAGCGACGACGGTCCCGCGTCCAGGGCGATCCCGCTGTCGGCGGTCGGCGCGGTCTCGCCCGCCATGAGCCGACGGGCGGTGTCGGACCAGCGGCGGAGCAGGGCGGCGGCCTCCTTGCGCCCGGCGCCGGGCGCGAGGTCGAAGGCGAGGACGTGCCCCTTGGCCTGGAGCGGTTGGGTGATTCCGGCCTGGTGGTCCCCGTGGAAGGCGACCTGGGTGGCGCCGAGGGAGGCGAGGGACCCGGCGGCTCCGGGGGAGCCGGCCGGGGAGTCGGAGACCGCTGACTGCACGAGTGCGCCGCCGGTGGCGCCGAGTGCGAGCCCGGCGGCGCCCGCGGCGCCGACGGTGCCCAGCAGGTGGCGCCGGGAGATCTCGATGTCGGGGTTGCTCCCGGTGCTGTCGGTCACGCTGTTCAGCCGATCTTCACGTTCTTCTGGACGGTCGTCTGGTCGATGTCGGAGGTGCGCACGGTCACGTCGATGCGCCATTCGCCCGCGAGCGGCAGCTGGACCCCGGACGCGGTCCAGTGTCCGGCAGAGGCCCGGTCCGGGGCGAGCGGCAGCGGGCCGATCTCCTTGGCCGGGAGGGTGAAGGAGATCTTCACCTCGGGGAGGTCGAGGGGCTTGCCGTCGGGGCCGTCCGCCCACAGGTGGAGCGTGTTGGCGCCGACCCGGCCCGGGTCGAGCTCCAGCCGGACGTTGCCCTTGCCGTTCTGGCCGCCGGTGTCGAAGGGCAGGGTGATCTTGACGGGCCGGTTGGGTACGGCGGTGGCCGCCGCTCCGCCCCGGCCGGCCTCCTGCTCCACGGCCCGCCCGGGCTCGGTACTGGTCAGGACGGTGGTGACGGCCAGCAGGACCACGGCCACACCGGCCTCGGCGAGTACGGAGCGGCGCAGCCCGGCACGGCCCGGATCGGCGTCGCGGACACGGGTCTCGCGGGCCTTCTCGCGGGCCGCGCGCTGCCGGGCGAGCTGGGCGGCACGCTTGGCGTCGGCGGGCTCGTCGGCCGCCTCGGCCTCGGTGGTCTCGTCGTCGGCCGCCTCGGCCTCGGTGGTCTCGTCGTCGGCGGATCCGGGGGCAGCGGTCTCCGTGGAGGTGGCTTCCGTGGAGGTGGCCTTCGTGGAGGTGGCCTTCGTGGAGGTGGCCGAGTCTGGCTCCGCCGAACCGGCCTCCGTCGATGTTTCACGTGAAACATCGGCTCCCGCGAGCACCTTCGCAGGCTCCTCGGCCCGGACCTCCCCGAGCCGGGCGGTCCACTTCCGGGAGAGGTAGGCAATGCCGACGAGGACGGCGACGAGGGCGACCTTGATGAGCAGCAGCCTGCCGTAGCTGGTGCCGGTGAGGGCCGACCAGCTGCCGACCTGGCGCCAGGACTGGTAGATGCCGGTGACGGTCAGGACGAGGACGCTGACGAAGGCGACGCGGGAGAAACGCCGGACCGCTTCCCGCTCGATGTCCGGCACCTTGTGCAGGGCGACCAGCAGCGCGGTGAGCCCGCCGAGCCAGGTGGCCACGGCCAGCAGGTGCAGGATGTCGGCCGGCATCGCGATCGCGGGCTGGATGCCGGTGGAGGCGTGCTCGGACAGGGCCCAGGTGGCGGCGATGCCACCCGCCACCACGGTGCCGCCGATACCGAGGCCGAAGGCCAGGTCGCTCGTCTCCTTCTTGTTCTCCGTGAGCTCCTCGGAGTCTTCGGCCCCGTCCGCCGGATCGGTCGCGGCCTTCTGGCGGCGTGCGTAGGCGCCGAAGAGCACGGCGATGAAGAGCGCGGCCGCACCGAGCAGGAGCAGCCGGGAGAGGAAGGAGGCGCCGGTCTTGGTGTCCAGGACGGCCTGGAGCCCGTCGAGGTCGAAGGCGTCGGCGAACTTCCCCGAGCCGGTGTACGGGGTGCGCAGCACCAGCATCGCCAGGGTCGCCGCGGTGAGGGTCACCCAGCCGCGCACGACCAGCTTCTGCAGCGGGCGCTCGGCGGAGCCGCGGCGCCAGCAGATCAGGATGAAGGCGGCACCGCCGACGAGGACGGTGAACCCGGCGTAGGCGGCGTAGCGGGCGATGCCGTACGCGATGCCGACGGGGCCGCCGCCCACCTGCTGGTCGGGAAGGGCGACGGTGGTCGCCGAGGGGGCGCCGACGGAGAAGGTGAAGGCGCCGGAGATGGGGTGGCTGTCGGCGGAGACGGCCTGCCAGGCGACGGTGTAGGTGCCGTTGGGCAGGCCCGGGTGCAGGGCGGTGCCGTAGCGGATGGTCGATCCGCTGCACATGTCCCGCAGCTCGCCGGTGTCGACGCGGTTGCCCTGGGGGTCCATCACGCGGATGGAGTCGTCACCCATGGCGACCTGCTCCGAGAAGGAGAGGGTGACCTGGGCGGGCGCCGTGGCGACCACCGCCCCTTCCTGGGGGTCGCTCGCCGTGAGTGCCGCGTGTGCCGTGGCCGGGGCGGCCGCGGTGAACAGGGTCGCGAGCAGGGCTGCGAGAACCAGCGCGAGGCGCGGCAGCAGTGCCGTGGCGCGGGCGCGGTCCGGAGAAGGAGCGGGGGCGGTGGCCGTCATGGCGTGTCAGTTCCTCGGTCCGTCAGTGGGAGGTGGAGTTCTGCGCGTTGTACGTCCGTTCCTTGACGTCCAGCTCGACCTTGACCGGATCGGCCTTCTCGAAGCGCAGCTCGATGGTGACCTTGTCGCCGACCTTCGGCTGGTTCTTGAGCCCCATGAACATGATGTGGTTGCCGCCGCGCTCGAGCTTGAGTTCTCCATTGGCGGGCACGTCCATCGACTGGACCTGCTGCATCTTCTGGTCCTTGGTCTCGTGGATCTGGAGGTCGTCCGAGAGCGCGCTGGTGACGGAGAGCAGCTTGTCTGCGGTCTTCGAGTCGTTCTTGATGACCATGAAAGCGCCGGCCATCTTGTCGTTGACCGGCTGGGGCATGAAGGCCCCGCTGACGGTCATCTTCGGCGTGGACGACTCGTCGGAGGAGCAGCCGGATATGGCGAGCGCTGCCGTCAGGGAGAGGGCGGCGGCGATGGTGCGGGTGGTGCGGGCGTTCACGGGTTCTCTCCCTTGATGATCTTCGGCAGGTCCTTGGTGTAGTCGTCGACGGTCGTGCCCTCGCCGTAGAGGACGTAGCCCTCGTCGGTCTTGGGCGAGAACGCGATGACCTGGGCCCCGTGCATGGAGACGACGGTGCCGTCGGCCTCCTTCTTGGGGGCCTCGATACCGATGCCGAGAGATCGGGCTGCGGCCTGGATGGTGGCGAAGTCCCCGGTCAGTCCGGTGAAGGACGGGTCCTGGGCCCTGAGCCACGCGCCGAGGGAGTCGGGGGTGTCACGTTCCGGATCGGTCGTGACGAAGACGACCTGGAGCTTGTCCTGGTCTTCCTTGGGGAGCGCCTTCTTGGCGACGGCGATGTTGCTCATCGTCAGGGGGCACACGTCGGGGCAGTTGGTGTAGCCGAAGTAGATGAGCGTCGGCCGGCCCTTGGTCTGCTCCCGCAGGTTCCACGGCTTGCCGGTGGTGTCCGTGAGGACGAGCTCCGGCTTGTCGAAGGGGCGGTCGAGGACGGTCGCGGTTCCGGCCTTCTTCTGGCCGGTGATCTGGGTGACCGAACCGGTGTTCTTCTCGGTCTCACCGCCACAGGCGGTGAGGGCGAGCGCGGTCGCCACCGCGAGGGCGGCGACCGTCACACGTGTGGTGCGCATGAGGAAATGTCCCTGGGATCGGGGATGGTGCGGATGTCGTGGATCGACGGTGCGGCGACGGGCCCGGGGCCCGCCGTGTCAGGAGGCGCGGCGGCGCGAGGCGATGCCGAAGGCGACGCCGGCGAGGCCGACGACGATGCCCACGATGCCGAGCGTGCGGGCGGTCGTGTCGGAGGCGCTCTTGGCGGCCTCGTCGTGGCCGCCCTTCTCGGCGTCCTTGTCGCCGCTCTTGGCCGCGTCGGCGGCGGGCTTGGCGGCGCTGTCGTTGTGGCCGTCGTTCTTGGCGGCGGTCAGCTTCAGTACGGGCGCCGGCGTCTGCGGCTCCGCGGCGCCTTCCTTGGCCTCTTCGATCCAGCGGACGACCTCGTTGTTGTCGTACGTCTGGATCGCCTTGAAGACCATCTTGTCGGCGTTGTCGGGAAGCTTGCCGACGGCGACCGGGAACTGCTGGAACTTGCCGGGCTCGATCTTGCCGCCGGTCCAGGTCACCTTGGTGACGACCTCGTTGATCTGCTTGCCGTGCACGGTCAGCGGCTTGTCGAGCTTGGTCTTCTCGACGGTGGACGTCCAGCCGGGCAGTTCCTGCGGCATGACGGACGTGAGCGGCTGGTCGGCCGGGAAGTTGACCTCGAGCTGGGTGGTCGAGGCGTTGTCCCGCTCGTTGGGGACCTTGAAGTTGATCGTCGCGTAGCCGCCCTTGGGGGCCTCGCCGGGCTGCACGCTGACGTGCGCGAAGGCGGTACCGGACAGGGCGAGCACGGTGCCGGCGGCGAGGGCGGCGGCGAAGGAGACGCGCGAGGTCTTCATGGCAGAAACACTCCACGGAAGCAGGGGTGACAGTGGCTCCGCACACGGGCGCGCGCGGAGGTCGCGGCACCGGTGCTCCCGCCGGGTGTTCCGGGGAGTGGGGGTGCCGCGTCAGGCTGCGAGGACGAGCGAGGACGCCGGCGGACCACGCCGGATCACGGAGTGCAGCAGCGAGTCCCGGCCGGTCGGGGCGACGGGCGCGGCAGTGCTCCGGCGGGCCCGGGGGCCGCGCGCGGGAGCGCCGGGGAGTCCGGCCGCGAGGGCCCGTACGAAGGCCAGCGCGGTACGCAGCGGTCGTACGGGGTCGGCTTCGGAGGAGAGCCGGGACAGTTCGACGAGCCGGAACAGCGCGGCGTCGCCCCGGGCCAGCAGCCAGCCCGCCGCCAGCGCGGCCAGCAGGTGGCCGATCAGCATGGCCGGGGTGAACAGGCCGGTCGCCGGTGCCGCGGTGCCCCCCGCCAGGTGGGCGTGGGCCGAGTGGCCCTGCGCGGCGGCCTGCGCGGCCAGGGCGGCCGGGTCCAGTCCGGCGGCCTCCAGGACCTGTCGGGCGTCGGCCGCGCTCAGCGGCACGGAGTTGCCCCCGCAGACCAGCTGGGCGGCGAGTGCCGCGAGCGAGGCCTCGGCGCCTCCGTCGGGTGCCTGGGCGGCGTCGGCGCCGTGCTGGCCGAGACCGAACAGCGTGTGCAGCCCGAGCTGTCCGGCGGCGAGTCCGGCGGCGATGCCGGGCAGCGGGCGCCGGCGCCCCGCGAGGGGGGCGGCGACCGCGAAGACGGCGACGAAGGCCAGCGCCAGGGCCCACCACGGCACGGTCGCGCAGGAGGCCACGGCGTGGCCGGCTGCGGACAGCACGACACAGACCGCGGTGAACACCGCGGCCCGGGTCATCCGGAGACCTGCTCCGGCGCGTGTCGTGTGGGTGGCAGTCATGGCCGGGCCATCATCGCACTGCGCTTAGGCCCTGCCTACGGCAGGTGCTGGAGGGACCCTTGGGTTCCGGTCGCCGGTCCGGGCCCGGTCGGTGTCCGGTTCGCGCCGTATCGGTGCGCGCCGTATCGGTGCGCGGTCAGCTCCGCACCGCCCGCGGGCCGTGCGCTGACGGCGGACCGGCGGGCCGCTGAGCAGGTCCTGACCGGGCGGGTCCGTCCGTCGGGGGCGTCCGGGCGGATGCCGCCGGGAGCGGTCGGCGGGTCCCGGCGGCCTGCGTACACCTGCGGGCGCGCACCGCACATCGGCCGAATGAGGGCTGTGCCGGCCGTCGGGGGCTTACGGCTCGGTGCGGGCGGCAATAGGTATCCGTATGAGCATCTGGTGGTCTCTCCACTTGAGGCGCGAAGCCGCGAGCGTGCCGCTCGCCAGGCGGCTGCTGCTGGGGACGATGGAGACCGCGGGGGTGGACCCGGACATCTGCCACGACCTGTCGGTGGCGCTGAGCGAGGCCTGCGCGAACGCGGTCGAGCACGGCGGACGCGGCGTCCGGCCCGCCTCCGACGCCGGCACGGGCCTCCGCGGGGCCTCCGCCGGAGGTGACGCCGACGGCACCGAGGAGTACTACGTCACGGCCTATCTGGACGGGGACCACTGCCGCATCGAGGTGGCCGATTCGGGCCCGGGTTTCCCGCCCTCGACGGTCGCCCGCCCCAGATCCGCCGGATCCTGCCTGGCCGAGAGCGGCCGGGGCCTGCACCTGATCGAGCAGCTCTCCGACCACGTCCGCTTCCGCAACCGGCCCGGCCGCGGGGCGGTGGTGAGCTTCGACAAGACCCTGAAGTGGCGTGATGACGCCCTGCTCAAGGTCTCGTAGGGCGACGGGTGGCCACGGAGAACGACGGAGGGCGGGAACCGCATCCGGTTCCCGCCCTCCCGTGCGCTCACGGCGCCGGCGTCGCCCGCCGGGCCGCGCACCGGCGTCGCCCGCCGGCCCGCGCGCCGGCGTCAGCCCTTGAGCCCGGCCATCCACGCCTCGACCTCGACCGAGGTGCGGGGCAGCCCGGCCGACAGGTTCCGGTTGCCGTCCTCCGTGACGAGGATGTCGTCCTCGATCCGCACGCCGATGCCGCGGTACTCCTCCGGCACGGTCAGGTCGTCGGCCTGGAAGTACAGACCGGGCTCGACCGTCAGGCACATGCCCGGCTCCAGCGTGCCGTCGACGTACGCCTCGGTGCGCGCCGCGGCGCAGTCGTGGACGTCCATGCCGAGCATGTGGCCGGTGCCGTGCAGGGTCCAGCGGCGCTGGAGCCCGAGCTCCAGGACCCGCTCGACAGGCCCCTCCACCAGGCCCCACTCGACGAGCTTCTCGGCCAGGACGTGCTGGGCGGCGTCGTGGAAGTCGCGGAACTTGGCGCCGGGCTTGACGGCGGCGATGCCGGCTTCCTGGGCCTCGTACACCGCGTCGTAGACCTTGCGCTGGACATCGGTGTACGTGCCGTTGATCGGCAGCGTGCGCGTGACGTCGGCGGTGTAGAGGGAGTGGGTCTCCACACCGGCGTCGAGCAGCAGCAGGTCCCCGGAGCGGACGGCGCCGTCGTTGCGGACCCAGTGCAGGGTGCAGGCGTGCGCGCCGGCGGCGGCGATGGTGCCGTAGCCGACGTCGTTGCCCTCGACGCGGGCGCGCAGGAAGAAGGTGCCCTCGATGTAGCGCTCCGAGGTGGCCTCGGCCTTGTCGAGGACCTTCACGACGTCCTCGAAGCCGCGGACGGTGGAGTCGACGGCCTTCTGCAGCTCGCCGATCTCGAAGGCGTCCTTCACGGCGCGGGCCTCGGAGAGGTACACCCGCAGCTCCTCGTCGCGCTCCTTGGTCACCTTGTCGGTGAGGGCGGACTCGACGACGGAGTCGTGGCCGCGGACGACGCGCACCGGACCGGTGGCCTCCGTCAGGGCCTCGGGGAGCTCGCGCACGTCCTTGGCGGGGATGCCCAGGAGCTGCTGGGCCTCGCCGAGCGAGTGCCGGCGGCCGACCCACAGTTCGCCCTGGCCGGACAGCCAGAACTCGCCGTTCTCCCGGTCGGAGCGGGGCAGCAGGTAGATGGTGGCCTCGTGGCCGCTCTCCCCGGCGGGCTCCAGGACCAGGACGCCGTTCTCGGTCTGGTCGCCCGTGAGGTACGCGTACTCGGTCGAGGCGCGGAAGGGGTACTCGGTGTCGTTCGAGCGGGTCTTCAGGCGGCCCGCCGGGACGACGATCCGCTCGCCGGGGAAGCGCGCGGACAGCGCGGCCCGGCGGTCGGCGGTGTGGCCGGCCTGGGCGAGGGGCTCCAGGCCGTGCAGCTCGGTGTCCGCCCACCCGGTGCGCATGTTCTCCGCGAGCTCATCGCTGACGCCCGGGTACAGCCCGTTCTTGCGCTGCTTGTGCTTCTTCTGGGGCTGCTCTTCTTCCGGGGTCTCCGGGGTGAGCTCGTCAGCCACGTCTTCTCCTCAGCTGCTACGACATGCAAGGACCGGGTGCGGACCCCATCCATCGTATGTGCGAGGAGAAGCCCCCCGGCTCGACTTGTGACATATCAGTCAAACCGGGCGCAGGCCTCCGTGATGCCGGTGAACGGGCCTCAGTCGAACCGGGCGGCGAGCAGTACGACGTCCTCCGGTTCTCCGTCCGGGGCGGAGCCGTCGTCGGGCAGCACCGTCTTCAGGATGTGATCGCAGATCGCCGCCGGGTCCTCCCGGGCGCCGCGCGGAACCCCCGCGGCCGCCGCGTGCAGCCGGGCGTAGGCCCGGTCCATGGGGTCGCCGGTACGCCGGAGCAGCCCGTCGGTGTAGAGAAGCACCGTTTCTCCGGATGCGGGCTCGATCTCCACGCTCGGCGCTTCCCAGCACGCCAGCATCCCCAGCGGCGCGGAGAGTGAGGTCTCCACGTACTCGGTCCGGCGCTCGCCGATGAGCAGCGGCGGGGTGTGCCCCGCCCCGGCCAGGACGATCTTGCGGGCGGCCGGCTCGCAGTACGCGAAGAGCGCGGTCGCCGAGCGCGCGGGCTCGGTCAGGCGCAGCAGCAGCTCCAGGTCGGACAGGACCGCGACGGGGTCCTCGCCCTCCATCACCGCGTACGCGCGCAGCGAGGCCCGCAGCCTGCCCATCGCGGCGACGGCGCTCGGACCGGAGCCGGTGACGGATCCGACGGCCAGCCCCATGGCGCCCTCGGGCAGCGGCAGCGCGTCGTACCAGTCGCCGCCGCCGTGCGGCCCCGTGCGGTGCCGGGCGGCGAGCTGGACCCCGGGGATCCGCGGCAGCCGGCTGGGCAGGAGTTCCCCGGAGATGGTGGCCAGCCGTTCGCGCGCACGCGTGACCTCGACCATCCGCGCCAGGTGCTCGGCGGCGTGCCGGACGTACAGCCCGACCAGGTCGCGCTGCCGGTCGCTCGGCTCGGCCTGCTCGTCGTACAGCCAGACGGCGGCGCCGAGCCGGCCGGTGTCGGCGGTCACCGGGAGCGCGTAGCTCGCGGCGTAGCCGAGCCGGGCCGCGACCTCGCGGTGCCGGGGGTCGACGGGGGCCTCGTACCCGCCGGAACCGGGGACCGCCGCCGCGCCCGGCTCGGGGAGCACCTCGGAGCCGCCGTGGGCGTCGGGGAGTCCGTCCAGGATGCGGCCGTACGAGGTGGCGCTGCGCGGCACCGTCTCGATGTGGCCGAGGTCCGCGCGGCCGAGGCCCAGGCCGATGGTGGCGGCGGGGCCGAGGCCGTCGGCGGGCTCCAGGACGACCAGTCCGCGGCGCGCGCCGACGAGGGCGGCTCCGGCACGCAGGAACTCCCGGAGGGAGGAGTCGAGGTCGTCGGCGCGGGCCAGGCGCTCGGTGAGTTCGTGGAGGGTGGTGAGGTCGGAGACCATGCCCGCCAGCCGGTCCTGGATGACGCTGCTCGCCGCGGGCGCGGTGCCGTGGGCCGGGGAGGTGCGGGCGGAGGCGGATCCGGCGGTTGGTCCCGGCGTGGCCGTGGACGCGGATGTTGCGGGAGTGGAACCGGGCGAGGGCGCCCCAGTGTGCGCTGACGCTGTAACTGCTGGATCGATTCCAGCCACTTTCGGCAGATGCGGGGCGCTCATGGCGTCCGCCTTTCCACCTGGTGCGATTCGCCATATAGCATCGCAAACCCCCAGATCGTGCTGCGCCGCCATCAATGGATCCACATCTACACGCACACGAGGATCTATGTCCAGCATTGCCCAGGCGGGAATACTGGTGTCCGTGAGGCGGCAACTCACTGTCCAGCCGAGGCTAAAACTTGGCCGGAAAAAGCGGGAAGCAGGCGGTTTTTGCGATCGACTGGACAGGCGCTCCAGGGGCCCCGGGTACGTAATCGAAGGTGCCCGCGGTCAGTTGACGCCCGCTCGGCACCGCTGACGCCCGCTCGGCACCACCGGGAACCGCCCGGCGCGGGCAGCCGTCCTAAGCGGCGGCAGCCGGTTTCGACACCGGTGCGGGTCGCCCGGACCGCTCGCTCCGGGTCCCCGCCGGACGTTTGACGGACCCGTAAGAAAACTGCACGAACCGTGTGAACCTGCTTCTGGCGGACAGTGACGCGAAACGTGTACGTGTGGTGAGACACCGGTTACATGGTGTGATGTGGCCCTTCGGCGTTCAACGGAAAGGAACGAGCGCTCATGCGCGAGATCCTCGGAAGGCGTCTCCAGCGGCTCCGCGATCGCTTGAAACTCCCGCGGGCCGCCTCCCGCCCGGCCGCGGCGGGCCCGGACGGCGCGGCGGCCTCCTCCCTGCTCGACGGGGCGCTGACCTGTGCCACCGTCTGGAACTGGCCCGTGCTGCCGGGCGTCGGCCGGGCCGGCGCCGACAGCGCTCGGTGCGCCTGTCCCGACCCCGACTGCGTGGTGCCCGGCGCGCACCCCTTCGACCCCGGGCTGCTCGCCGCCACGACCGACGCCCGGATGGTGGCCTGGTGGTGGACCCGGCGGCCCTCGGCCCCGGTGCTGCTGGCCACCGGCGGGAGCGCGCCGTGCGCGGTGAGCCTGCCGGCCGGGGCGGCCGCACGTGCCGTCGTACGGCTGGACGCGCAGGGCATGCGGCTCGGTCCGATCGTCGCCACGCCCACCCGGTGGTCCCTGCTGGTGGCGCCGTACTCGCTGGAGCGGCTCGGCGAACTCCTCTACGCGAAGGACCACGTGCCCTCGTCGCTGCGCTTCCACGGCGAGGGTGGCTACCTGCTGCTGCCGCCCTCGGGGGCCAGCGGCGGCGGGCAGGTCCGCTGGGAGCGGGCGCCCGGCCGCGACGGGCCGTGGCTGCCGGAGGTCGAGGCCGTCGTGGACGCGCTCGTCGAGGCGAGCAGCGGTGCGCCCGGCGGCGGCAGCCGGCTCGCGTACTGAGCGGCTCGCCTACGGGCGGCCCGTCCGGCCGCCCGGTTCCCGGGAGGCCTCCGCATCACTCGTACGGGTGCCAGCATGACGAGTTTCCAAGGGAATTGGGCGCGGGGATCTCCGCGCCCCTTTCCCGCGTCGCTATCTTCGGCGAATGAATCTCCGCCTGATCGGTATCGGCGCCGGTGTGCTGATCATCTTGTCGCTCCCCCTGGCCGGAGCGATCGCCGGGCCGGATTTCGCCGGTCAGGCTGACGGAAAAGGCGGGGGACTGCTCTCCTCGCTCGGCCTTTCCCCCTCCTCCCGTACGCCGGACGCGGCGCGGCCCGCCACGGCGTCGGCGCAGCCGGGCCCCGTCGAGCAGCCGCGCACCGACTCCCGGTGCGGACCCGAACTCTCCGCTCCCCAGGGGCTGGAGGCGCAGACATGCGTCCTGGAGAGCGCGGGGCAGACCTGGGGCCGCAGCTACTACCGCAACACCAGCGGGCGCGCGCTGGACGCCGTACTGACCGTGATGGGGCCGGCGGGGCGGACGGTGCAGATCCGCTGTGCGGTGGGCGCGGGGGACGAGCCGGGGCTGTGCGAGACGCCGAGGGGTGATTCGGCGGGGGCGCCGGAGGACTACTCGGCCGTAGCGGAGTTTGCAGTTCCGGATGATGAAGGGCGCCTGCTGCTGCGGTCCGGGAGCAACTCACCGGGCCCGGGCGAAGGTTGAGCGCCACCGGAAAGACAAGGGCCCGGTCGCTGGCGACGGGGGATGCACCAGCGACCGGGCTACAAGAACGGTAACAAGAGATCGCCTGTTCGCAAATTCGATCTCTGATATTCAGACATCGATTTGCAGGCGATTAGCGGGAGTTGTGACCCCAGTCACCGGACCTGTGCGTGTCCGTCCGTCAGCTGAGCGTGACCTGGCGGTTGGTGAGCCCGCCGCGCGCCCGGCGCTCTTCGGGGGTCAGCGGAGACTCCACGGCCAGGGCTGCGGCCAGCCGCTCCGCGAGCTCGGCGGCCGGCTTCTCCACGTCCTCCGCGGAGACCCCGGTGGGCAGGTCCCAGACGGGCACCATGAGGCCGTGGGCGCGGAAGGAACCGACCAGCTTCGTGCCTTCACCAAGGGAGGACGTGCCCGCCGCGTGCAGCCGCGCGAGGGCGTCGAGCAGCTTCTCCTCGGGGTGCGGCATGACCCAGCGCAGGTGGTTCTTGTCCGGGGTCTCGCACCAGTAGGCGGCGTCCACGCCCGTCAGCTTGACGGTCGGGATGGCGGCGGCGTTGGCGCGCTCCAGCGAGGCGGCGATCTCCGGGGAGGCGTTCTGGGCGCCTTCCGCCTCCGGAATCCAGAATTCGAAGCCCGTGTGTACAACCGGCTCGAAAACGCCGTCCAGGTCGAGGAGATCCTGAAGTCGGGGGCCCTCGGCCGGAACCCGCCGGGCCGGGACCGGGGTGCCGGGCTCGGCGACGAGCGCGCGCTCCAGGGTGTCGGCCATGTCGCGGGCCAGGTCGCCGGTGGTCGAGTCGTTCTGGAGGCCGAGCAGGACCGAGCCGTCCTCGCGCCGCAGGGCCGGCCAGGCCATGGGCAGTACGGTCACCAGCGTGACGGAGGGGACGCCCTCGGGCAGACCGCCCTTGAGGGCCAGCGGGATGGTGGCCGCGGGGACGAGCTCGCGCAGCGCCACCCAGTCGCACTCGCCCGGCAGCCCCTCGAAGGGGCGCTGGACGTGCTCGGTCGCGGCGTGCGAGGCGGCCGCGCCGTGGCAGGCCTTGTAGCGGCGCCCGGAGCCGCAGGGGCAGGGCTCGCGCGCACCGACGACCGGGATCTCCCCGTTCTCGAGCTGGGGCTTCGCGGTCTTCGCGGCGGGGCGCTTCTTGGCCATCGTGGGTGTCTCCCGGTTGCGGCGGTACGGCGGTGTCTCTGGGCGCGAGCCTAGCCGTTCGTACCGCCGGAACCGGTGGGGTGCGGCCGGGAGCACGGTCGGCGTGCGCTCCCGGACGGCCGCCTGTTCGGATGACCGGTGCCGCGGGTGGTGCGGTGCGGATCCGCTTCACGGATCCAGATCGTCGAAGGCCGATGCGAAGTCCATCGCCGGGGCGGTGACGCGCGTAGCGAAATCGTCGTGCCGGGGCCCCCGGGCGACGATCACCCAGACGGTGACCTCACCCGCCGCTCCGTCCCGGACACCCCAGTCCTGGGCCAGGGCGCTGATGATGTTCAGCCCCCGGCCGCCGTGCGCGGTGACCGAAGGCGTGGCCGGAACCGGACGGGTGGGGCCGCCGCCGTCCGTTACCTCGACCGTCAGCCGTCCCGCGGCGTCGACGCGCCACGCGGCGCGTATCTCCCCGTCTCCGATCTCGCGCCGGCCCAGCGGTCTGCCGTGCCGGCAGGCGTTGCTGAGCAGTTCGGAAAGGATCAGCACGGCATCGTCCACTACCGATTCGGACAGGCCGCTCATGCGCAGCTGTTCACGCATCCGGTGTCTCGCCTCGCCCACGCCCGCAGGACCATGGCGTATGTCCATGCACGACGACGTGGGCACTTCCTGTGCCATCACCAACGCCACCCCCGGAACCTCCTTAGCCCCACGCCAAGGTCTGGATGCCCCAATGGCCTGGACCGGAAACCGCCGTGACGAGGCCCTCTGACGCTGTCCTGACGCATTCATGACCGTCGGATGCGGAGCGGATGCGCCGGTGCACTCCCTGTCACGCACGAGGTGGGTGTGACGGGTGGGCAAATGGGGACGTCAGCGACCGAGTTGTGACAGAACCTGTCGTGGCCTGTTCGTGATGATCGCTTCTACACCCAGATCAGCGCATAGCTGAACATCTTCGGGACTGTTCACCGTCCATACGTGTACGGAGTGCCCGGCGGTCTGGAGCTTGCGGATGAAGCCCGGGTGGTTGCGCACGATCCGCATCGCCGGGCCGGCGATGCGTACCCCGGCGGGGAGCCGGCCGTCGCGCATCCGGGGGGAGATGAACTGCATCAGGTACACGGTCGGGACCGTAGGGGCGGCCGCGCGGACCCGGTGCAGGGAGCGGGCGGAGAAGCTCATGACCCGGATCGGGTGCGGGCCGGCCGAGGGCGGGGCGTCCAGGCCGAAGCGCTTGAGGAGGAAGAGGAGGCGCTCCTCCACCTGTCCGGCCCAGCGGGTGGGGTGCTTCGTCTCGATCGCGAGCTGGACGGGCCGGCCGGCGTCGGACACCAGCTCCAGCAGCCGCTCCAGCGTGAGCACGGAGGTGCGCTCGGGGTCCGCGTCCCAGTCCGGAGACTCCTCACGGTCCTTCCAGGAGCCGAAGTCGAGGGCCGCGAGCTCGGACAGTTCCAGGGCGGAGACGGCGCCGCGGCCGTTCGAGGTGCGGTTCACGCGGCGGTCGTGGACGAGGACCAGGTGCCCGTCGGCGGTCAGCCGGATGTCACATTCGAGGGCGTCGGCGCCGTCCTCGATGGCTTTCCGGTACGCGGCCAGGGTGTGCTCGGGGGCGTCCTCCGAGGCGCCGCGGTGGGCGACGACCTGGATGGGGCGCGGCGATGCGTGGGTCACCCGGTCATGGTGCCACCCGGGAAGCCCTGCGCGTCGGGGTGAGTCCGGTGAGTGCGTCTGATATGTCGGATATAAAGAATAGGGGGACATGCACAGGTCCGGCTTACAGTGCCCTGACGGGGCATGGGAAAGGCTTTGCCCTGGAACTTGTACGGCACCTCGAACGTTCAGTCGGACCGATGCCAGGTGGGTGTCGGGCCGGTTTCGCCTGATATGCCCAGAACCTGATATGGCCAGAGCCTGTGCAGCCGTGTAAGCCTGTAAGCCGTGCGTGACGAGGAGAGAGCGCTGTGAGCACCGAGAACGAGGGCACCGCGGCCCCGACGCCCCCCGCGGCCCCGTCCGTACCCCCCGCGCCGGCCGCCTCCACCCCCGACCTGGCGAAGGCTCCGGCCGCGCCCGCCGCAGCGCCGGCGGATCAGGGGCACGCGCCCGGCGGGCCGGAAGCCCCGGCCCCGGCCGCGCCGGCCCCGGCCGCGCCGGCCCCGGCCGCGCCGGCCCCGGCCGCGCCGGCCGCGCCCGCGCCGGCCCCTGCCCAGGCGCCGGCGCCCGCGCAGGGTGCCGAGCAGCCCCAGCAGCTGCCGCCCGCCCCGGTGGCGCCGCCCGCCGCGGCCCCGGCGTACGGCTACGGCCATCCCCAGCAGCCGCAGCCCCAGCAGCCGCACCAGCCGCAGCAGCCCCCCGCCGGGCAGCCGGCATACGGCGCCGAAGCCTGGCCCCCGCCGCCCCCGCCGGCCGTCCCGGCGTACGGCGCGGCCAGCGGCCACGGCGGCGGTGCCTGGGGTGTCCCGCTGACCACCGACGGCACCCCGCCGCCCAAGCCGAAGGGCAAGGGCGGCCTCGTCGCGGCCGTTCTCGTGGCGGCCCTCCTCGCGGGTGGCGTGGGCGGCGGCGTCGGCTACTGGGCGGCCGAGCAGAACCGCAGCGGCGGCTTCGGATCCACCACCATCACCGCGGGCAACACCCCCAAGGACCTCAAGCGCGACGCAGGCTCCGTCGCGGGTCTCGCCGCGACCGCGCTGCCCAGCGTCGTCACCATCGAGGCCTCGGCCGGCGATGGGGAGGGCGGTACGGGTACCGGCTTCGTCTACGACCAGGAAGGCCACATCCTCACCAACAACCACGTGGTGGCCTCCGCCGCGAACGGCGGCAAGCTCTCCGCGACCTTCTCCGACGGCAAGAAGTTCGAGGCCGAGGTGCTCGGCCGGGCCCAGGGCTACGACGTGGCCGTGCTCAAGCTGAAGAACCCGCCCGCGGGGCTCAAGCCGCTGCCGCTGGGAGACTCCGACAAGGTCGCGGTCGGCGACCCCACCATCGCGATCGGCGCCCCCTTCGGCCTGTCGAACACCGTCACCACCGGCATCGTCAGCGCCAAGAACCGCCCGGTGGCCTCGGGCGACGGCTCCGGCGGCAAGAATTCGTACATGAGCGCCCTGCAGACGGACGCCTCCATCAACCCGGGCAACTCCGGCGGCCCGCTGCTCGACGGACGCGGCGCGGTCATCGGCATCAACTCGGCCATCCAGTCCGCCGGCAACGGCGGCTTCGGCGGCGGCCAGGCGGGCTCCATCGGCCTCGGCTTCGCCATCCCGATCAACCAGGCCAAGAACGTCGCCGCGTCCTTGATCAAGACGGGCAAGCCGGTCTACCCGGTCATCTCCGTCTCGGTCGACCTCCAGGCCAAGGCGGACGGCGCCAAGATCTCCGAGCAGGGGGCGCCCGCCAACGAGCTCGTCGACCCCAACGGTCCGGCCGGCAAGGCGGGCCTGAAGCCCGGAGACATCATCACCGAGTTCGGCGGCAAGCAGGTCGACAGCGGCCCGACCCTGATCAGCCTGATCTGGACGTACAAGCCGGGCGACACGGTGAAGCTGACCTACCTGCGCGCCGGCAAGCCGACCACGGTCGACATCACGCTCGGCTCGCGCGTCGGCGACAAGTAGCCGCCGTCCGGGCCCGGACGCGCGAGCGGCAAGTGGCCGCCGTACGGCGGCACGTGCCGCAAGAACGGCGCCGTCCGGGCCGGGAGAGCGGGAAAAGTCACTCGACGGTGGCTTGATGGAAGGGGCCGTGGCCGGGAATCCGCCTACGGCCCCTCCCAACATCTGCTTATGCTTCGCTCGTGTTCGATTCACGGCACATACGGACATTCCACGAAGTCGTGGCCGCCGGCTCGTATTCGGCCGCCGCGCGCGTCCTGGGCTACACCCAGCCCGCGATCACGCAGCAGATGAAGGCGCTCGAACGGGCGGTCGGCACACCGCTGTTCACCCGTGTCGGCCGGAAGATGAGACTCACCGAGGCCGGCGAGTCCCTGGCCAGGCACGCGGAGTCCATCCTGGGCAGCCTCTCCGCCGCCGAGGCCCAGCTGAAGGCGTACACGCGGCTGCGCACCGGGAGGGTACGCGTCTGCGGGTTCCCCAGCGCCAACGTCACCCTCGTCCCGGAGGCCCTCAGCGGCCTCGCCAAGGATCACCCCGGGGTGCAGGTCGAGCTGCTCGAAGGGGAGCCCCCGGAGTCCCTGCGCAGGCTCCAGCGCGGGGAGTGCGACATCACCCTGGCCTTCACCTACCCCGGGCTGCACGAGGAGATCCCCGAGGAGGTCGCCGAGGTCAGGCTGCTGGAGGACCAGCTGACCGTGCTGCTGCCGAACGGCCACCCGCTCGCCCGCCGCCGTGCCGTGCACCTGGCCGACCTGGCCGAGGAACAGTGGATCGCCGGCTGTCCGCGCTGCCGGGCGAACCTGCTGCACGAGTGCGCCGAGCTGGGCTTCGTGCCCGACATCCGGTTCGCCACCGACGACAACCTGGTGGTCCAGAGCCTGGTCGGGCAGGGGCTGGGCGTGGCGATGATGCCCGCGCTGGTGCTGCCGTCGCTCTCGCTGAACCGGGTCTGCGGCCGGGTGCTGGAGCCCGCCGCCCGGCGCCACATCGCCGCGTACGTCTACCGCGACCACCTGCGGATCCCGGCGACTGCCGTGGTGCTGGACGAGCTGAAGCGGGTCGCCTCCAACCGCGTCGGCTGCTGACCCGGCAGCGGCCGGCCTTCCCCCAATCCATAAGCGTTGTTTGGGATTTCAGGTCATAACTGTCGTTGGACGTGATGGATCCACCGGCGGACGCTGCTTGTATGACCACCACCACGCCGGCCCGTACGACCACGAGGATGGCCGCCCTCATCAGTGAGATACGCACGGTCGTCGACCGGGGCCTGGCCCCCGACCTGACCGCCTACCTCGTCGGTGAGCGGCTCGCCCCGCACCTGGGCGTGGCCGACCTGCTGACCGCCGAGCAGCAGGAGGGTGACCCGGAGCGCTACCGGCAGCACATCCTGCACGCCGAGCCCGACGGCAGCTTCTCGGTCGTGGCCCTGGTCTGGATGCCCGGCCAGGAGACCTGTATCCACGACCACGTGTCGTGGTGCGTGGCCGGTGTGCACCAGGGCGAGGAGAGCGAGCGTCGCTACCGGCTGGTGCCGGGCGCGGACGCCGCCCGGCTGGTGGCCACCGAGGACGTGGTGAACGCCCAGGGGGAGGTCTGCGGCTTCGCCCCGCCCGGAGACATCCACAAGGTGCGCAACTCCTGTACCGGCACGGCGATATCGATCCACGTCTACGGGGCCGACGTCTCCCGCCTGGGCAGCAGCATCCGCCGCGTCTACACGCTCCCCGTCGACTGATGGCCCTCCTTCACCGTCCGCAGAGCGCGGCGGTTCATGTTTCACGTGAAACACCCACCCCGTGGCCGGGGTTGGGGATGGCGGCCGCCGGTGCACTTGTGGCGTGGGGCGTGCACCAGCTGCTTCCCGCCGTGCCGATGCTGACCGCCTCGGTGGTCCTCGGGATCGCCGTGGCCCACCTCCCCGGTGTACGCACCGTCGTGCGCGGCGCGGCTCGCCCCGGCCTGTCCCTGGCCGGGCGGCGGCTGATGCGGATCGGCATCGTCCTGCTGGGTCTCGGCCTGGGCCTGGACCAGGTGCTCCGGCTGGGCTGGGGAACGGTCGTCATGGTGTCCGCTGTGGTCGCGGCCACCTTCTTCGGGACGATCTGGCTCGGCCGCCGCCTGGGGCTCCCGGGTGACCAGCCGCTGCTGATCGCCACCGGGTACTCGATCTGCGGGGCCTCGGCGATCGGAGCGGTGAGCGAGGTCTCCGGCAGCGATGAGGAGGACGTGGCCGCCTCGGTCGCACTGGTCACCCTGTGCGGAACGCTGGCCATAGCGGTACTCCCGCTGCTCCAGGACCCGTTGGGGCTCTCGGCGTCGGAGTTCGGGCGGTGGGTGGGTGCCAGCGTCCACGATGTCGGCCAGGTGGTGGCCACGGCCCAGACGGCGGGCCCGGGGGCGCTCGGTGAGGCGGTCCTGGTCAAGCTGATGCGGGTCGCGCTGCTGGCCCCGCTGGTGGCGGCGGTGGCCTTCTCGATGAGGGCCCGGCGGCGCGGCGTCCGCACCGCCTCGGGGAAGCGCCCGGCCCCGGTGCCGCTATTCGTCGTCGGCTTCCTGGCGGCGGCCGCGCTGCGGGCCACCGGCCTGCTGCCCCACGTGGCCCTGGAGTGGGCGCACACCGCGCAGGAGGCCCTGTTGGCCGCGGCGCTCTTCGGCCTGGGCAGTGCGGTCCACCTGCCGACGCTGGCCCGCACGGGCGGGAGGGCGGCTGCCCTGGGGCTCAGCTCCTGGGTCGTGGTGGCGGGCGTTTCCTACGCCGGCGTCCTCATGACCGTATGACGCTCACGACCCGACGCCGGCCATGACCCGACGCCGGCCATGACCCGACGCCGGCCATGACCCCACGGTGGCCGGGACACTCGACGGTCACGGCCACATGACGGTTAGACACAAGGGGAGTTGGCCAATTCCTGGCCGGAACCGACCGAACGTCCGGGCTGCCCCCTGACATCTCATGGCCCTCGTGCGACTCTGCCCGCGCAAGTCGAACAGCCGATCCGCACCGACAGCTCTTCACCCCCACCCCTGCCCGGGTCCCTCAGGCACGGGCACGGCAGAAGGAGTCCTGCGTGAATCGTCATCGCACGGCGGCATCCGTCCTCCTGGCCGCGGGCGCCCTGCTCGCGGGAGCCCTGACGGCGGCCTCCCCTTCGGCGGCCGCGGAGTCGTCGTCCTCCTCGTTCCGGCCCCAGCAGACCGCCGGCTTCTGGACCGCCGAGCGGATGCGCCAGGCCACCCCGCTCGATCTCACGGCGGCCCCGGGAGGGGCGGCCATCCGTACGGCCCCCGTGTCGACCGCTCTGCCGACCCGGGTGCCTCCGACCTCCCCCACGGCGTTCCCGCAGGCCGGCGGAGCGTGGACGGCCGGTGGGGCCGTGGTGAAGACCTCCGGCCGGGTGTTCTTCACTTTCCAGGGCCGTACGGCCTCCTGCTCGGGAGACTCGGTCACCAGCCAGAACGGCAGCACCGTCATGACCGCCGGCCACTGCGTGAAGTACCAGGGCGCCTGGCACACCAACTGGATCTTCGTGCCCGCGTACGACAACGGCAACGCCCCGTACGGCCAGTGGCCGGCGACCAAGACCTTCGCCACCGACCAGTGGGCGGCGAGCGAGGACATGAACATGGACGTGGGCCTCGCCGTCGTCGCCCCGCAGAACGGCCAGAAGCTCAGCCAGGTCGTGGGCGCCCAGGGACTCCTGTTCAACGGCGGCTACAACAAGCGGATGTACTCCTTCGGCTTCCCCGCGGCCGCGCCTTACGACGGCACCAAGCTCGTCTACTGCAGCGCGAACACGGGCAGGGACTTCCTGCTGACCAAGGACCACAGCATGGCCTGCAACATGACGGGCGGCTCCAGCGGCGGCCCCTGGTTCCAGGACTTCAACGAGTCCACGGGCCTGGGCACCCAGGTCTCGGTGAACAGCTTCGGCTACACCTTCCTGCCGAACACGATGTTCGGCCCCTACTTCGGCAACGAGGCCAAGGCGGCCTACGACAAGGCCCAGACCTCCTGACCCGGCGACCGGAACACCAACCCCACCCACCCCCACATCCCGGTACTCTGTACCGGCCAGGTGGGTTGCCCGAGCGGCCTAAGGGAACGGTCTTGAAAACCGTCGTGGCGCGAGTCACCGTGGGTTCAAATCCCACACCCACCGCCACACCTCAGCGCCTGCGCTGACCAGAGGGGGCGTCCCGTTCGCGGGGCGCCCCTTCGGCGTGTGTACGGCGGTGTGTGCACCGGGGGCCCTGGGTGGGCCCGGTGGGCCGTGGGGAGGGGCTGGGCCTTCCGGGTGGTGTTTGTCGGAAGATCGGCGCGCGTGGTGGGGGCCGTGCGGTTGCGGCCACATCATGACGAATGTATGCAGATCCGCCCGTCGGAACATCGCGAAATGAGGGGCCCGTCATGACCCACCGCAGCATCACCTCGATCTGGACTACCCTCCTCGCCGCGCTCGTGGCGCTCCTGGCCGCCCTCGGCCTCGGTGGGAAGGCGACCCCGGTCGCCGCTGCGGAGACGGTCGGCTCCCCTGCGGCTCCGGAGATGCGCCGGCGGCCCGCCGTGGTGGCGCGGCGGACGTGGCGGGCGATGATGCGGGGCGGTTCGCTGCCTCCGACGATCAAGCAGCGCATCCGGGCCGAGGCCCACGGCAAGGCGCCCTCCGTGCGCCGCTCGACCACCGCCGCGGCCCTCGCACCCGCCGCGGACCCGGGCCGGCTCGCCCTCGTCCCCGATGCCGACCGGAGCCGCCTCGGCCTCGCCGCCTAGTGATAACGGCGGTATCGGGAAGGGCGTGAACGGCAGAGGCATTACGAGCAGAAGAACCGGCAGGAAGCGGCGCAGGCGCGCCGCGCAGTGTCCCCGGGAGCGGGGCACAGGGGGTCGCACCGGCGTTCGCCGGGGGCGTGCGGGGGGCGTGAAGCCTGGTACGGCAGGGCCGCAGGGCCGGGAGACGGTGGGGTTCCCGGACGGCGCGGCCCTTTTCGGCATGTCCCGGGCGGGTCGATCTGCCGGAACGATTCACCTCTTGTGAGGGAAGGCCTCCGCGCGATGCGCGTGCGCCGCGTGGGGCCGCCGGGGCGCAAACGGTGTTTATCCGCAGTTGGTCATGCTTGCGGGGGAATAGCAGGCTGCGGGGTGGTTCGCCGGGGATTCGGTGGGCAACTCTGGACTCGCGACGTCGTCAGCACCACGAACGACCGAGGCGGTCGGCCAACTGCCTTGGAGTACATCCGACTTCGGTTTCCTGGAGGAAAATCAGACATGGCAAGCATCCGTACCGCCCGCGTCATCGCCGCCGTCGCCTCGCTCCCCCTCGCCGTCGCCCTCTTCGGCGGGGTCGCCTCGGCCGACAACGGCTCGTTCGCGAACGACGGATCGAATGCGAGCGTCGCGAGCATCGTGGGCAGCGGTGTGGGCGGCACCAACAGCGGCAACTCCTCCACCTCGCAGCAGGTGGCCACCGGCTCCGGAGCGTCGAACCAGAACAACACCGCACAGGTCAACGGCTCCGCGTTCACGGCGATCAACCAGGCCAACCCGAACGTCGCGGTGAACTTCTTCCCCTGGTGGTAGGCGACGCCGCCAGGACCTCCTGAACGACGAGGGCGCCCGTACGACCGGACCGGCTGGGGTCCGGTAGTGCGGGCGCCCTCCCGCGTGTCCGGCCCCCGCCGTCCCGACCTTGACATCCGCAGCAAATCTGACGGACAGTCAGTTCCACTCGTCCGATGCGACGCCGGGAGGCCAGCGCCGTGCACCTCGCTCCGTCCGAAGGCCAGGCGCGACTGCGCGCCGAACTGCGCGCGTACTTCAGCGGCCTGCTCCCCGAAGGGGCCCCCGAGGACCCGGCCGCCCAGCGCGCCCTGCTGCGCCGCATCGGCGCCGACGGCCTGCTCGGCCTCGGCTGGCCCGTCGAGTACGGGGGCCAGGGCCGCGGCCCCGACGAACAGTTCGTCTTCTTCGACGAGGCCTACCGGGCCGGCGCCCCCGTCTCCATGGTCACCCTCAACACCGTCGGCCCCACCCTCATGAAGTACGGGACCCAGCGGCAGAAGGACTACTTCCTGCCCCGGATCCTCGCCGGCGAGCTCGTCTTCGCCATCGGCTACTCGGAGCCCGAAGCCGGCACCGACCTGGCCTCACTGCGCACCCGAGCCGTGCGCGACGGCGGGCACTGGGTGATCGACGGACAGAAGATCTTCACCTCGAACGCCCAGAACGCCGACTGGATCTGGCTGGCCTGCCGCACCGACCCGCAGGCCCCCAAGCACAAGGGAATCTCGATCATCCTGGTGCCCACCGACAGCCCCGGCTTCGCCTGGACCCCCATCGACACGGTCGGCGGCCTCACCACCACGGCCACCTACTACGACGGCATCCGCGTACCCGAGGACAACCTCGTCGGCCCCGAACACGGCGGCTGGGGGCTGATCACCAACCAGCTCAACCACGAACGGGTCGCCCTCGCCGCCATCGGCATGCAGGCCGAGGACTTCTACGAGCAGGCCCTCCGCCACGCCCGCACCCCCGACCCCACCACCGGCGAGCGCCCGGCCGACCGCCCCTGGGTGCGGTCCCGCCTCGCCGAGGCGCACGCCCGGCTGGCCGCCGTACGCCTCCTCAACTGGCGCCTCGTCCAGGACGTGGGCGCGGGCGCCCTGGCCCCAGGCGACGCCAGCGGGGTGAAGTTCCTCGGCACCGAGTCCGCCGTCGAGGTGTACCGGATCTGCCAGGAGGCGGTGGGCGAGGAGGCCCTCGTCCGCGGCCCGGACGCCTTCGCGGGCGGTGAGCTGGAGCGGATGAACCGGGCCGCCCAGATCAACACCTTCGGCGGCGGGGTCAGCGAGGTCCAGCGGGAGATCGTCGCGATGATGCGGCTCGGAATGAAGGGGAGGAAGCGATGACCGCCGGGGAGAACGACCGGTTCCACGAGCGGCTCAAGGCCTTCGAGGGGCGGCCCGCCGCCACCGGGGGCCGGGCCAAGGATGCGGTCAACGCGCCGATGATCCGCCACTGGTGCGAGGCGATGGGCGACACCAACCCCGCCTACACCGGACCGGACGCCATCGCCCCGCCCACCATGCTCCAGGCCTGGACGATGGGCGGACTCTCGGGCCACACCGACCGCTCCTCCGCCTACGACCAGCTCTTCGCGCTCCTCGACGAGGCCGGCTGCACCTCCGTGGTCGCCACCGACTGCGAACAGGAGTACCTGCGCCCGCTGCGCCCGGGTGACGAGGTCACCTTCGACGCCGTGATCGAGTCGGTCTCCCCGCGCAAGACCACCAAGCTGGGCACCGGGCACTTCGTGACGACCCGGATGGACGTCCGCGCGAACGGAGAACCCGCCGGCACCCACCGCTTCCGCATCCTCAAGTACGCCCCGGCCGCCCGGCCCGAACGTGCCCCGCAGGCTCCGCCCCGGCCGCGCCCCGTGATCAACCGCGACAACCAGGGCTTCTGGGACGGGGTACGCGAGCACAGACTGCTGATCCAGCGCTGCACCGCCTGTGCGACCCTGCGCTTCCCCTGGCTGCCCGGATGCAACGCCTGCTCCTCCCCTGGCTGGGACACCGTCGAGGCGAGCGGGGCCGGCACGGTCTTCTCGTACGTCGTCATGCACCATCCGCCCTTCCCCGCCTTCGACCCTCCCTACGCGGTGGCCCTGGTCGAGCTGGCCGAAGGCGTCCGCATGATCACCAACATCACCGGCGTCCCCTACGACAAGGTGCGCATCGGCCTGCCCGTCCAGCTGGAGTTCCTGCGCGTCGACGACACGCTCGAACTCCCCGTCTTCCGGGCGGAGGCGGGCTGACGTGGACTTCCGCCCTACCGAGGAACAGGCCGCCGCGGCCGGTCTGGCCGCGCGGATCTTCCGCGACCTGGCCACGCACGAACGCCTCGTCGCCACGGGCACCGGCAGCGACGCCGAGCTCTGGAAGGCCCTCACCTCCGCCGGACTGACCGCCGCCGTCGAGGACGTCGGCCTGCTCGGCCTGGTCCTGCTGCTGGAGGAGCAGGGCCGCACCACCGCCCAGGTCCCGTACGCCGCCACCTGCGCGTACGGCGTCCTGCCGGTGGCCGCGCACGGCAGCCCCGAGCAGCGCGCCCGGCTGCTGCCCGCCCTCGGCTCCGGCGCGGCCGTGGCCACCGGCGCCTTCCCGGAGCGCGGCCGGTTCACCGCCACCCCCGACGGCCGGCTCACCGGTACCGCGCCCGTCGTGCCCTGGCTGCGCGATGCCACGCACGTCCTGGTTCCCGACACGGCCCGGGCCCTGTGGCTCGTACGGACGGACGACCCCGGAGCCACTGTGCGGCCGGTGGAGACGACCGCGCCCTGGTCGGCGGGGAGCCTCACGCTGGACGGGGCGCGGGCGGAGCGGCTCGGCGGCCCGGACGCCCACGACCAGGTGCTCGGCGCCGCCCGCACCGCCTTCGCCGGACTCCAGGCGGGGGTCTGCGCCGGATCGCTGGCCCGTGCCGTGGAGTACACCTCCACCCGCGAGCAGTTCGGCCGGCCGCTGTCCACGAACCAGGGGGTCATGCTCCGAGCGGCCGACGCCCACATGGACACGGAGGCGATCCGGGTCACCGCGTACGAGGCGGCCTGGCGGATCGACCAGGGTCTCCCGGCCCGCGAGCACGCCCTCACGGCGGCCTGGTGGGCTTCCGAGGCGGGAAAACGCGTCGTCCACGCCGGGCAGCACCTGCACGGCGGGATGGGCGCGGACCTCGACCACCCGGTGCACCGGCACTTCCTGTGGGGCCGCCAGCTCGACGCCTACCTGGGCTGCGGCAGCGAGCTGCTGTCCGAACTGGGCGACCTCGTGTCCGACGGCGACTTCGTGTCCGAAGGCGGCTCCACGTCCGAAGGCGCCTCCACGGCCGACGGCGACTTCGTGTCCGAGCGGGAGAAAGAGGGGGAACACGCATGAACGTCGGCGACGCGCTGCCACCGCTGGAGATCCCGGTGACCCGCACCCTGATCGTGGCGGGGGCGATCGCCTCCCGCGACTACCAGGACGTGCACCACGACGCGGAGCTCGCCCGCGCCAAGGGCTCCCCGGACATCTTCATGAACATCCTGACCACCAACGGCCTGGTCGGCCGGTACGTCACCGATCACCTCGGCCCGCACGCGGTCCTGCGCAAGGTCGCCATCCGGCTGGGCGCCCCCAACTACCCGGGCGACACGATGACCCTCACGGGCACGGTCACCGCCGTCGACGGGGACACCGCCGAGATCCGGGTCGTCGGTGCCAACCGCATCGGCCACCACGTCACGGGCACCGTGACCGTCACCCTGGGGGCCGCCGCATGAGCGTCCGCATCCGCGACGGCCTCGGCGGCCGGGCGGCCATCGCCGGCATCGGCGCGACCGAGTTCTCCAAGGACTCCGGCCGCAGCGAGCTCAAGCTCGCCGTCGAGGCGGTGCACGCGGCCCTCGACGACGCCGGGCTCGCCCCCGCAGACGTCGACGGCATGGTCACCTTCACCATGGACACCAGCCCCGAGATCACCGTGGCCCAGGCGGCCGGCATCGGGGAGCTCTCCTTCTTCTCCCGCATCCACTACGGCGGCGGCGCGGCCTGCGCCACCGTCCAGCAGGCCGCTCTCGCCGTCGCGACCGGGGTGGCCGAGGTGGTCGTCTGCTACCGCGCCTTCAACGAACGCTCCGGCCGCCGGTTCGGCTCCGGGGTGCAGCAGCGCGAGCCCTCGGCGGAAGGAGCCGCCCTCGGCTGGTCCCTGCCCTGGGGTCTGCTCACCCCGGCGTCCTGGGTGGCCATGGCCGCCCAGCGCTACCTGCACCGCCACAACCTGACCCCGGAAGCCTTCGGCCACGTGGCCGTCACCGGCCGGAAGTACGCCGCGAACAACCCCGCCGCGTACTTCCACGGCAAACCCATCACCCTCGCCGACCACGCCGCCTCGCGCTGGATCGTCGAGCCGCTGCGGCTGCTGGACTGCTGCCAGGAGACCGACGGCGGCCAGGCCCTCGTCGTCACCACGGCCGAGCGGGCCCGGGACCTGCGCCAGAAGCCGGCCGTGATCACCGCGGCCGCCCAGGGCGCCGGCCGTCGCCAGGAAGGGATGACCTCCTTCTACCGCGACGACCTCACCGGCCTCCCGGAGATGGACGTGGTCGCCCGCCAGCTGTGGCGCACCAGCGGACTGCGGCCCTCGGACATCGACGTGGGCATCCTCTACGACCACTTCACCCCCTTCGTGCTCATGCAGCTTGAGGCGTTCGGCTTCTGCGGCCCGGGGGAGGCCGCCGACTTCACCGCGGCCGGAGCCCTCCCCCTCAACACCCACGGCGGGCAGCTCGGGGAGGCCTACCTGCACGGCATGAACGGCATCGCCGAAGCCGTCCGCCAACTGCGCGGCACCTCCGTCAACCAGATCGCGGGGGCGGAGCACGTCCTGGTCACGGCCGGTACGGGGGTTCCGACCTCCGGCCTGGTCCTGGGGGCCGGGGTCTGACTCCGGTCCCGGTCACGGGCCGCGCCCTCCACCTTCAGGAGGTGGGGCGCGGCCCGGCCGTACAACCTGAGACGGATCCGCCTTCGGCACCTGGGGCCGATCCCAGGGGCGCGCTGCGCTCCTAGCGTTGAGTCATGACCACGCCTGTGTGCACGCTCGCCTCGAATCCGACGCCGTACCCGTCGTTCTCGGCGTACGTCCGGACCCGCGGCACGGTCCTCCTGCGCACCGCGCGCTCCCTCACCGCCAATCCCTGCGACGCCGAGGACCTGCTCCAGACGGCCCTGGCCAAGACGTACGTCGCCTGGGACCGCATCGAGGACCACCGGGCCCTGGACGGCTACGTCCGGCGGGCCCTGGTCAACACCCGCACCTCCCAGTGGCGCAAGCGCAAGGTCGACGAGTTCGTCTGCGACGAGATCCCGGAGAGCGAGGCGCCGGCGGGCACCGACCCGGCGGAGGCGCAGGCGTTGCGCGACGCCATGTGGCGTGCGGTGACCCGGCTGCCCGACCGGCAGCGGGCCATGGTCGTCCTGCGCTACTACGAGGACATGAGCGAGGCCCAGACCGCCGAACTGCTCGGGGTTTCGGTCGGGACGGTCAAGAGCGCCGTCTCCCGGGCGCTCGTGAAGCTGCGCGAGGACCCGGAGCTCACCCCCGTGTGCTGAGCGCGATCGATGTTTCACGTGAAACGACGTGCCCTCCGGCCTCGTGTTTCACGTGAAACATCCGCCAGGGCACGGCTGCGACAGTGATTGGCCAGCCTGTTTGTACTCCCGGGTAGTGACATGCCGACCGGTACGTGCGCAGAATCGGCAGCATCCGACAGCCGCCGCAGCGCCGCAGCGCTCACCGGGAGGACGCTTTGCTGAGCACCATGCAGGATGTACCGCTGCTGATCTCGCGGATCCTGGCCCACGGGTCGACGATTCACGGCAAGTCCCAGGTCACGACCTGGACCGGTGAGGCCGAGCCGCACCGGCGCACCTTCGCCGAGATCGGCGTCCGTGCCGCGCGCCTCGCGCACGCACTGAGTGATGAGCTCGGGGTCCAGCAGGACGAGCGTGTCGCGACCCTCATGTGGAACAACTCGGAACACGTTGAGGCGTACTTCGCGATCCCCTCCATGGGCGCGGTCCTGCACACGCTCAACCTGCGTTTGCCTCCCGAGCAGCTGGTCTTCATCGTCAACCACGCGGCGGACCGGGTCGTCCTGGTGAACGGCACCCTGCTGCCGCTGCTGGCGCCGCTCCTGCCGCACCTGCCGACGGTCGAGCACGTCGTCGTGGCGGGCATCGGCGACCGCTCCGTCCTCGAAGGCCTGAGCGTACGGGTCCACGAGTACGAGGAACTCCTCGAAGGCCGCGCCGACCACTACGACTGGCCCGAGCTGGACGAGCGCCAGGCCGCGGCCATGTGCTACACCTCCGGCACCACGGGCGACCCCAAGGGCGTCGTCTACTCCCACCGCTCGATCTACCTGCACTCCATGCAGGTCAACATGACCGAGTCCATGGGCCTCACCGACCACGACACCAGCCTGGTCGTCGTGCCGCAGTTCCACGTGAACGCCTGGGGCCTGCCGCACGCCACCTTCATGACCGGCATCAACATGCTGATGCCCGACCGCTTCCTCCAGCCGGCCCCGCTCGCCGAGATGATCGAGCGGGAGAAGCCCACGCACGCCGCCGCCGTACCCACCATCTGGCAGGGGCTGCTCGCCGAGGTCACCGCGAACCCGCGCGACCTGACCTCGATGAAGCAGGTCACCATCGGCGGCGCGGCCTGTCCGCCCTCCCTGATGGAGGCCTACGACAAGCTCGGGGTCCGGCTCTGCCACGCGTGGGGCATGACGGAGACCTCTCCTCTGGGCACCATGGCGCACCCGCCGGCCGGGCTGAGCGCCGAGGAGCAGTGGCCGTACCGCGTCACCCAGGGCCGCTTCCCGGCGGGCGTCGAGGCCCGCCTCATCGGCCCCTCCGGTGACCTCCTGCCGTGGGACGGGCAGTCCGCCGGCGAGCTGGAGGTCCGGGGGAACTGGATCGCGGCCTCCTACTACAACGGTGCCTCCGGTGAAGCCCTGCGCCCCGAGGACAAGTTCAGCGCGGACGGCTGGCTCAAGACCGGGGACGTCGGCGTCATCACCGCCGAAGGCTTCCTGACCCTGACCGACCGGGCCAAGGACGTCATCAAGTCCGGCGGCGAATGGATCTCCAGCGTCGAGCTGGAGAACGCGCTGATGGCCCACCCCGAGGTCGCGGAGGCGGCGGTCGTCGCCGTCCCGGACGAGAAGTGGGGCGAGCGCCCCCTGGCCACGGTCGTCCTCAAGGAGGGCGCGTCGGTGGACTACGCGGGCCTGCGGACCTTCCTCGGCCAGTCCATCGCCAAGTGGCAGCTGCCCGAGCGCTGGACGATCGTCGAGGCCGTGCCGAAGACGAGCGTCGGCAAGTTCGACAAGAAGGTGATCCGCAAGCAGTACGCCGACGGCGACCTGGACGTCACCACCCTGGCGTAGCGCCCGAGGGCATCAGCCGCGCGTGAGCCACGGCCGCAGCAGCCTGCTGACGGCGGGCATGGCCACGTAGGTCATCAGGGTGCTGAAGACGACCGCGAAGGCGGCCGTCCGCAGCACGAAGTGCAGGTCCACCAGGTACGGCCCGAGCAGCGCGTTGCCCGCCAGCGAGATCGGGAAGATGGCCAGCCCCGAGCTGATCGCCATCTTCCAGCGCGGTGGCGCGGGCCGGGTCGTACCCGGCTTGGCGAACCAGGTCTCCATGCCGTGCAGTTCACGCCGGGCTATCTCGGTGTGGTGGTGGCCCAGGCAGTTCGAGAACCACTGGGCCCGCTCCGGCGAGTCCTGCCAGCGCTGGAACGCGGCCTGGTCCCGGAAGCGGTGGACCAGGAACCACGGTCCGCCCTCCGTGGCGGGCCGGAACAGCCCGTACCCGAGGTGCCCCGGGAACGCGGCGGCCGTCTCCAGGATCCCGTGGGCCCAGGCCTCGAAGGTCTCCTCGTGCCCGGCGTCCACCTGCCGGGCGATGAGGAGGTTGACCTCCCCGTTGTCGGCGGGAACGGTGTGCTCGGACGTGTCGGTGATGGCCATGGGGCCAGGATCGCTAGTTGGTCCCGATCTTGGCGAGCAGGTCCACGATGCGGCCCTGCACATCGGCCGTGTTGGCCCGCTCGGCGAGGAACAGCACGCTCTCGCCCGAACCCAGCCGGGGCAGGTCGTCCGGGCCGATCCCGGCGGTCGTGTAGACGACCAGCGGCGTGTGGTTCAGCAGACCGTTCGCGCGCAGCCAGTCCACGATCCCGGCCCGCCGGCGACGGACCTGCATCAGGTCCATGACCACCAGGTTGGGCCGCATCCGGGACGCCAGCTCCACCGCGTCGGTGTCCGCGCCGGCCCGGCCGACCTGGAGGCCGCGGCGCTCCAGCGCGGCGGTCAGCGCGGTGGCGATCTCGTCGTGCTCCTCGATCAGCAGGACCCGGGACGGGTGCTGCTCGCTGTCGCGCGCCGCGAGCGCCTTCAGCAGCACGGCCGGATCGGCACCGTACGCCGCCTCGCGCGTGGCGTGCCCCAGCCCGGCCGTCACCAGTACGGGAACCTCCGCGGCCACCGCTGCCTGCCGCAGGGACTGCAGGGCGGTCCGGGTGATCGGCCCGGTCAGCGGGTCGACGAACAGCGCGGCGGGGAACGCCGCGATCTGCGCGTCCACCTCCTCGCGCGAGTGCACGATCACCGGGCGGTAGCCGCGCTCGGTCAGCGCCTGCTGCGTCTGCGCGTCCGGCGCCGGCCACACCAGCAGCCGGCGCGGGTTGTCCAGCGGCTCCGGAGGCAGCTCGTCGTCCACGGGCTGCGGCACGGGCCGGTTGACCACCTCGACCGCTCCCCCGGGGCCGTCCAGCGGCTCGGGGCCCTCGACACCCGCCTCGGGAGCCCCTATGGCGAAGGCCCGCCCCTGGGGCGCGGGTTCGGCGAGCCGGCGGCGCCGGCCGGAACCGGAACCTTCCGCGCCCGCGGTGGCCGAGTCCACGGCGATGCCCTGGCCCAGGGTGCCGAGCGCGCGCACGCTGATCGGCTGCCCCGCGCCCGCCGGGGCCTCGCCGGGCCGGCGGGCACCGGGGACGGAGGGCTGCCCGGCGCTCTCGCCGTCCTCGGGCGCGGTCCGTGCCGCCGGAACCGGCCAGGCGGGGGTCGCGGGCAGCGCACGCCGCCGCCCGGTCGGGAGCGCCGGCTCCGCACCGTTCGCCGGCTGCGGGGCCTCGGCGGCCGCCGGAGCGCCCAGCACCCGGCGGCCACGGCGGCCACCCGGGCCGTCGGCGTCGGACTCGGCGGAAGCGGAACCTGCGGCCGGCCCGGCTGGCAGGGCGAAACCACCCTCGGGGGCGATGGGCCGCGGCGCGGCGGGTGCCGGGAGCCCGGCCGCCGGCACCGGGCCGGCGGGCTGGGCGGCGGCACCGGCAGGCCCCAGTGCCCGGCGGCGGCCCGCCGGGTGCTCGGTCACCGGAACCGGGGGCACCGCCGGAACGGGCGGCAGCGCGGGCATGGCGGTGCCCTGCGGGGGCACGGGCCGGTCGTGCGGGGCGTCGTCACCGTCACGGCCGCGCCGGCGCCCGGTACCGAGCCCCGCCGGGTTCACCGGGGACTGCGCCAGCTCCGCCGGACCGGACACGACGGCCTGCGCGGGGGCTTCGCCCTCCGCCCGGCGGCGTCCGGACGGCAGCGCCAGCGCGCCCCCGCCCTCGCGCGCCTCGGGGGCCTTCGCCCCGGTGGCCTCGTCCTCCAGGAAGGCGTCCACTCCGCGCCGGCCCCGGCGGCCGCCGGAGACCGTCGCCGGGGGCGCCTCCGGCTCCGGCGCGGGCGGCTGCTCCGGCTCCGGCAGGGTCACCGTCCCGGCGCCCGACCCCAGCGGCAGCTCCAGCACGTACGCCCCGCCGGGTGCGCCGGGCACCTCCACCGTCTGCAGGACCCCGCCGTGCGCGGCGACGATGCCCCGCACGATCGGCTCGTGCACCGGGTTGCCGCCCTCGTAGGGGCCGCGCACCTCGATCCGTACGACATCGCCCCGCTGCGCCGCCGCCACCACGATCGTGGAGTCGCCGTACCCGCTGCCCTGGGCGGTCTTGCCGGTGGCGTCGACCCCGGCGACGTCCGCGATCAGGTGCGCGAGGGCCGCCGCGATCCGGTCCGCGTCCACCTCGGCCTCGATCGTCGGGGCGTGCACGGCGAACTGGACCCGACCGGGGCCGATCAGCTCGACCGCGCCGTCGACACCCGCCGCGACGACCGTGTTGATCAGGACGTTCTTCTTCTTGAGCTTCTCGCTGCCGGCGTCCAGGCGCTGGTACTCCAGCACGTTGTCCACGAGCGTGGTCATCCGCGAGTAACCGGCGGCCAGATGGTGCAGCAGCTGGTTGGCCTCCGGCCACAGCTGCCCCCCGTCGTCGGCGGCCAGCGTGGCCAGCTCCCCGCGCAGCTCCTCCAGCGGGCCGCGCAGGGAATCCCCGAGGACGGCCAGCAGCTGGGCGTGGCGCGCCGCGAGCGCGTCGTACGGACGGCGGTCCGTGAAGGTCATCACGGCGCCGACGAGCAGCTCCCCGTCCCGTACGGGCGAGGTGGTCAGGTCGACGGCGACGGCCTGCCCGGCCTTGTTCCACAGCACCTGGCCGCGTACCCGGTGCTTGCGTCCGCTGCGCAGGGTGTCGGCGAGCGGGGACTCGTCGAAGGGGAAGGGTGAGCCGTCGGCGCGCGAGTGCTGGATAAGCCCGTGCAGCTCGCGGTTGCCGAGGTCGGTGGCGCGGTACCCGAGGATCTGCGCGGCGGCCGGGTTGACGAGGACGACGCGGCCCTCGGTGTCGGTGCCCACGACGCCCTCGGCGGCGGCGCGCAGGATCATCTCGGTCTGCCGCTGGGAGCGGGCCAGCTCGGCCTCGGTGTCCACGGTCTCGGAGAGGTCCCGCACGACGAGCATCAGCAGTTCGTCGCCGGTGTAGGGCTGGGGCTCGCGGTAGGCGTCGCGGCCGTCGAGGTGGGCGCTGGTGACCTCGACGGGGAACTCGCTGCCGTCGGTGCGGCGCGCGGTCATCCGCTTCGGCCGGGAGCGCCCCTCTTCGCGGTCGCCGGGACGGCGCATGGAACCGGGGATCTGCTTGGAGTCGAACTCCGGCAGGAGGTCGAGCACCCCGCGGCCGACGAGCCCGGTACCGGGGCTCTCCATCACCTCGAGGGCGATCGAATTGGCGTTGACGACCGTGCCGTTGGCGTTGACGAGCAACAGCGCGTCCGGGAGCGCGTCGAGTATTGCTGCGAGGCGAGCAGCGCCTCGGGATGGCCTGCTGCTCACGACGAGCTTCCTCCCTGACCACGACTACCGGCATGTCACGGGAGGAGTCTAAGGGCACCGTCCTGCCGGGAGGTGGCGGATGGAGGGGGGAAAACGTGCATCCGCCGCATCGTCCCAGGTCAGGAATGTTCGCCCGGAAGCACAGGTTCCAGGTTCTTCCACCGGGCGATGGCGCAGCCGTTCTTCCGCTGGAAGGTGGTGTCCACCTTCTGGCCGCGCCACGTTCCCGTGACGCGGGCGACGGCCGATCCGCCGTACTGGAGCGAGCAGTTCTTGTCGTCGGACTCGGCGAAGGGGTCCTTGCCCTGTTTGGCGAGGGTGTCGAGGCGGGCGCAGGCCTCCTCGGCGAAGGGGTGGTCGCCGCCGGCGGGCCGGCACTCCAGCCGGTGGGTGCCGTCGACGAGGCGGTTGCCGCTGTTGGAGATTTCGATGGTGAGCCGGTCGGGCGTGGTCAGCAGCCGGCCCAGGGGCAGGGGTGGCAACGGTCCGGCAGCCGCGGCGGCCAGGGCGGAGGTGACGGCGAAGGCGGCGAGACGCAGCATGGGGCACTCCAGGTCGTCCGTACGTCGTACGCCTCACCAACGACCTTCCCGCTCCGACGTTGCGTGCTTAAGCCTTTGCCCTGTGGCCCCGGCTCCTTGTACCGTTGGGAGCGGATTGGTGACCGGCCCCGCGCCTGTGTCATCATCTGCACGCACCCTCGTATTCGCGGGTGTGCTGGAGGCGTCGCCTAGTCCGGTCTATGGCGCCGCACTGCTAATGCGGTTTGGGGCTTACACCCCATCGAGGGTTCAAATCCCTCCGCCTCCGCACCTCACCGAAGCCCCGGTCCTGATGGACCGGGGCTTCGGTGCGTTTCGGGTGCCGCTTCGGTGTGCGTCCGGGCGGCGCTGTGGCGGCGGGGCGCCGCGTTCAGGGCTTGGAGGGGTTTCGGATGGCCCCGCGTGGGTAGCCGGCGTGGCCCGGCGCTGCCGCACGGATCCCGTCGGACGATCTTCTTCCGAGGCGTTTCCGCAGGTCAGAGGCGCTAGGGCTAATGGATTTCGCGTCCCGGCGAGGTCCATGTATTGTTGTTCTCGCAAGGCCAACGGGGCGAAAAACCCCGGGAAGCCCAAGCACTCGTAGCTTAACGGATAGAGCATCTGACTACGGATCAGAAGGTTGCAGGTTCGAATCCTGCCGAGTGCACAGCCGAGAGGCCCTCAGGAGAAGTCCTGAGGGCCTCTTTCGTGTGTGTTCCCTCCTCAAGGAGGAGGGGATCCCCCGGAAGAGCTCAGGGGTGGGATGGCTCCTGAGGGGGACGTGGACCACGAACCCGCCCGGCTAGGGTTTTCGAAGATCGTTCGAACCTTGATGGGGGCTCTCATGGGACTCTTCGGAAACGCGCACACCGTCGACCCGTCCTCGGCGCAGCGGGACTACGCCCGGCTGCTGGGGCACGGGGAGCAGGTCCACGCGGCGTACCTGCTGGTGCGCGACACGATCCTGTTCACGGACCGGCGGCTGGTGTTCGTCGACAAGCAGGGGCTGACGGGCAAGAAGGTGGAGTACCACTCCATCCCGTACCGGAGCATCACCCACTTCTCCGTGGAGACGGCCGGGCACTTCGATCTCGACGCCGAGCTCAAGATATGGATATCCGGCAGCGCCGCGCCGATCGAGAAGACCTTCACCAAGGGGGTCGACATCTACGAGATGCAGGCGATCCTGACGCAGTTCGTCGCGCGCTAGCCGGACACCGGCTGGGCCGTCCGGCTGAACCTCCGCCCGGACGGCGCCGGGGCGGCGGCCCTCCGCCGGCCGGCGTGGCGGTGGGGCTGGGGCTGGGGCTGGGGTCTCAGGGGTGGCCGGGCAGGACGCGCGGGAGGCCGGTCACCGAGAGCACCAGCGAGTAGAGAGAGGTGGTGGCGGTGATGAAGAGGCGGTTGTTCCTCGGGCCGCCGAAGGCGATGTTCGACACGGGTTCCGGGACGCGCAGGCGGCCGATGAGGTCTCCGTCCGCCGCGTAGCAGTGCACGCCCGACGTCATCGCCGCCGCCCACAGCCGGCCCTCGTCGTCGAAGCGGATGTTGTCCACCGAGGGGCAGTCCGTGAAGACGCGGTCCCCGCTGAGGGTGCCGTCGTCGCCGACCTTGAAGGCGCGGATGTGGCCGGCGCGGGTGTCGGCCGCGTACAGCTCGCTCTCGTCGGGGGAGAAGACCAGGCCGTTCGGGCCGAGGAAGCCGTCGGCGACGAGGCGGACCTCGCCGGTGACCGGGTCGGCCCGGTAGACGTTGCAGGCGCCGATCTCGCTCGGGGCCCGTCGCCCCTCGTAGTCGCTGGTGATCCCGAAATCCGGGTCGGAGAACCAGACGGAGCCGTCCGAGCGCACCACCGCGTCGTTGGGGCTGTTGAGCCGCTTGCCGTCGTAGCGGTCGGCGATGACGGTGAGACTGCCGTCGGGCTCGGTCCGGGTGACGCGCCGGTTGCCCTGCTCACAGGTGATCAGGCGGCCCTCGCGGTCGAGGGTGTTGCCGTTGGAGTGGCCGGCCGGGGATCGGAAGAGGGAGACGGCTCCGGTCGTCTCGTCCCAGCGCAGCATCCGGTCGTTGGGGATGTCGCTCCACACGAGCTGGCGCCAGGCCGGCAGGTACAGCGGGCCCTCGGCCCAGCGGCAGTCGTCGTAAAGCCGCTCCAGGCGCAGGTCGCCGTTGGCGCAGCGGCCGGTCTGGAAGCGGTCGTCCAGGATCTCGTACAGAGTGAGGTCAGCAATGCCAGACAAAGTTCCCCCTAGTTGCTCAAGCTCCGAATGCTGTTCGGTCTGGAGGTGAGATTGCAGGATCAGGTACCGTTTTCGCAAGGGCCGACCGGCTCCGGGACCAAGGGGCCGGCGGGCCCTGGAAGGAAGACGGCGTGGACGACATCGACCGGGCGCTCGTCCTGAGCCTCCAGCAGGACGCGGGCCAGTCCTACGCCGCACTCGGCGCGGCCGTGGGGCTCTCGGCCGGGGCCACCCACGAGCGCGTACGGAAACTGCGCGAGCGCGGGGTCATCCGGCGGACCACCGTCGACGTGGACCCGGCCGCCGTCGGCAGCGGCGTGCTGGCCTACGTGATGGTCGACTCCAACGCGTGGATGGGCGAGTCGGCGGAGGACTTCGCGGCCATCCCCGAGATCCAGGAGGCGCACATCATCGCGGGCAGCGCCTCGGTCCTGGTCAAGGTACGCACCGCCACCACCGGGCAGCTCCAGGACGTCCTGCGGAGGCTCTACGCGATCAACGGTGTCAGCGGGACGCAGGCCACCGTGGTCCTGGAGACCTTCTTCGAGCGGCCGCTCCCCCTGTGAGCGTGCCCGCCGCGAGCTGGTGGTGCACCGGGATCCGGTGGAGCGCGCAGGGTCCCGCCATCGGGTGGTGCGGGCGCGGGGAGCGCGGCAGCCCGCTCACCCCCGGGCAGCGGCTGGCGTTCGCCGCCCGGGGCGAGCGGCACTGCCTGGGCGTGTGGCGGGCCGGACGGCGCACCCCGTGCCCCGTGGCCCGGCCGGTCCCGGGCCGCGCGGGGAGCTCCCAGTGCCCCGAGTGCGCCCGGCTGGACCGGTCCTTCTCGGTGGCCGCCGACACCAACGCGGCGGACCCGCGCACCTACCGGGTGTACCTGGCGTGGTTCGGGCCCGGGATGGTCAAGGTCGGCATCACCGCAGAGGAGCGCGGAGCGGTCCGGCTGCTGGAGCAGGGGGCGGTGACCTGGGCCTGGCTGGGGCGCGGCCCGCTGATGGCGGCCCGCCGGACCGAGGAGCTGCTGAGGGCCGCCCTCGGGGTGCCCGACCGGATCGCGTACGCCCGCAAGCGAGCCGTACGGGCCCTGCTGCCGCCCGAGCCCGAGCGCGCCCGGGAGGTCGCCGAGCTGCACGCGCGGGCCGCCGCGCTGCCCGGGTGGCCGGAGTCGCTGGAGCGGCTGGGGTGCGAGGTCACCGACCACGCCGGGGCGTTCGGGCTGGCCGGGCTGCCGGTACCGGCCCGCGTGCTCACGGAGCTGGTGCCCGGCGGAACCGTCGTGGGGCGCCTGGCGGGGGCGGCGGGGCCGGACCTGCACTTCGCGGACGGGCTCGTGGTGGACACCCGGCTGCTGGCGGGCTGGGAGCTGTCCGCAGCCCCCGAGGGTGCGCTCACCGACGTACCGCTTACCGCGATCGCGCCGGCGTCTCACGAGCCCGAGCAGGGCGGACTGTTCTGATCGGGCCCCCGGGCCCCCGGCCCCCCGGACCCCGGACACCCTGGATCCCCGGGCCCGGGTCCCTGGCCGCCTGGCCTCCAGACCGGGCCCCCCGGGCCCCTGGCCCCCTGGCCTCCGGACCGGGCCCCGGCCGACGTACCGGTCCGGGGGTCAAGGTCAAAACTTGGATCCCTTTGGGCTCCGGAGGCTGATTCCGATGGACATGCCAAGGGCTTGCCCCGAGGGTGGTGGGCATGAGCATTCAGCCCGTTCCGGCGTTCGAACCGCCTTACGTGATGGCCGTATTCAGCAATGTCCGCACCTCCGACGAGAGCGGCTATCCGGAGACCAACGCCCGGATGAACGAGATCGTCAGCGAGAACCCAGGGTTCCTCGGGTACGAATCCGCGCGGACCCCCGGCGGTCTCGGCATCACCGTGGCCTACTTCCGCGACCACGAGTCCCTGCGCGTCTGGCGGGAGGACCTGGAGCACCAGGCCGCCATGAAGACGGGCCGCGCCCACTGGTACGAGAGCTACACCCTCCACGTCGCGACCGTCGAGCGGAGCCACGGCTTTGCCCGCAACGGCTGAGGCGGTCCGCGCCTTCCGGGAGCGGCTCGGACGGCCCGGCCTGGTCGACGTCCACACGCACTTCATGCCGGAGCGGGTCCTGCACAAGGTCTGGGACTACTTCGACGCGGCCGGCCCGCTGACCGGCGTCGAGTGGCCCATCACCTACCGGCACGAGGAGGAGCAGCGGGTGGCGCTGCTGCGGGAGTTCGGGGTACGCGCCTTCACCGCGATGCTCTACCCGCACAAGCCCGCGATGGCCGCCTGGCTCAACGCCTGGGCCGCGGACTTCGCCGCCCGCACCCCCGACTGCCTGCACACCGCGACCTTCTTCCCGGAGGAGGACGTGGCGGCGTACACCGCCCGGGCCGTGGCCGGCGGGGCCCGGGTCTTCAAGGCCCACCTCCAGGTCGGCGGCTACGACCCGAACGACGAGCGGCTCGAACCGGTCTGGGGGCTGCTGGCCGAGGCGCGGGTCCCGGTCGTCGTCCACTGCGGCTCGGGGCCCTCCCCGGGCAAGCACACCGGTCCCGCCCCGATCGCCCGGCTGCTGGCCCGCCACCCCCGGCTGCCGTTGATCGTCGCCCACATGGGGATGCCCGAGTACACGGACTTCCTCGACCTGGCCGAGCGGTACTCCGAGGTGCGCCTCGACACCACCATGGCCTTCACCGACTTCGCCGAACGGCTCGGCCCCTTCCCTCCCGGGGAACGGGGGCGGCTGGCGGACCTCGGGGACCGGATCCTGCTGGGCACCGACTTCCCGAACATCCCCTACCCCTACGAACACCAGCTGGAGGCCCTGGAACGGCTGGGTCTCGGTGACGACTGGCTGCGCGCGGTCTGCCACGACAACGGCGCCCGGCTGTTCGGCCTCGGCGCCTGAGCACCGGCTGCCGGGCCTGGCTCCTTTCTCAGGAGATTCACAGGAAGCGGCAAGATCGCTCTCAGAGGCGGCGGCCACCTTGAGTGCATGACCGCGACGACCACCGCCCACGCGTCCACGTCCACCGGCAGCGCCACGGCCCTGCTGCGGCCCGACGGCGGAGCCTGCCGCGTCCTCGTCGTCGACGACGAGGCCTCGCTCTCCGAGCTGCTCTCCATGGCCCTGCGCTACGAGGGCTGCGAGGTCCGCAGCGCCGGCGACGGGGCGGGCGCCGTGCGGGCCGCCCGGGAGTTCCGGCCGGACGTGGTGGTCCTCGACGTCATGCTCCCGGACATGGACGGGCTGGCCGTCCTGGGACGGCTGCGCCGGGAGATCCCGCAGGTCCCGGTGCTGTTCCTGACCGCCAAGGACTCCGTGGAGGACCGCATCGCGGGCCTGACGGCGGGCGGCGACGACTACGTCACCAAGCCGTTCAGCCTGGAGGAGGTCGTGGCCCGGCTGCGCGGGCTGGTGCGGCGCTCCGGCGCGGCGCAGGCCGTGCGCGGCGGGTCGGTCCTGACCGTCGGCGACCTGGTCCTCGACGAGGACAGCCACGAGGTGTCCCGGGGCGGCCAGGAGGTGCACCTCACCGCCACCGAGTTCGAGCTGCTGCGCTACCTGATGCGCAACCCGCGCCGGGTGCTGAGCAAGGCGCAGATCCTGGACCGGGTGTGGTCCTACGACTTCGGCGGCCAGGCCAACGTGGTCGAGCTCTACATTTCCTACCTGCGCCGGAAGCTGGAGGCCGGCACCGGGCTGCCCCCGTTGATCCACACCCGGCGCGGCGCCGGCTACCTGATCAAGCCGGCCGAGTAGTGGCCCGGCGTCCCTGGTCGCTGCGGACGCGGCTGGTCGTGTCGGCGGTGGCACTGATCGCGATCGTGGGCACGGCCATCGGCACGGTGACCACCCTCGCCATGCGCTCCCGCCTCGTCGGCGAGCTCGACAAGCAGCTGACCACCTCGGTGGAGATGGCCACCCGGGGGCCCGGTGCCGTGAAGTCCGCCCGGGACGCCGGCCTCGGCTTCGTCTTCGCCCCCGGCTCCCCGATGGGCGCCGCCGGAGTCCGCCTCGACCCCTCCTTCGGTCTGCTCGGCGGCGCCCGGATCGTCCCCGTGTCCGGCCAGAGCCCCGACCACCGGGAGTCCCTCACCGAAGCCCAGGCCGCCGCCCTCGCCGAGGTGGCCCGCAAGGCCGCCCACCGCCGCTCCGGGCCCGTGGACGCGGACCTGCCGGGCCTCGGGGCCTACCGGGCGCTGGCCGCCCCCGACGGCTCCCTGGTGCTCGGCTTCCCGCTCCAGGGCGTCGACTCCACCGTCAGCACGCTGATCGCCGTCGAGGTCTGCGTCACCCTGGCCGGACTGATTGCGGCCTCCCTCGCCGGACAGGCCCTGGTCGCGGTCGCCCTGCGCCCGCTGCGCAGGGTTGCCGCCACCGCCACCCGGGTCTCCGAACTCCCCCTGCACAGCGGTGAACCCGCCCTGCACGAACGGGTGCCGGACGCCGAGGCCGACCCCCGCACCGAGGTGGGCCAGGTCGGCGCCGCCCTCAACCGGATGCTGGGGCACGTCTCCTCCGCCCTGACGGCCCGCCAGCAGAGCGAGACGCAGGTCCGGCAGTTCGTCGCCGACGCCTCCCACGAGCTGCGCACCCCGCTCGCCTCCATCCGGGGCTACGCCGAACTCACCCGCCGGGGACGGGAGGAACCCGGCCCCGACACCCGGCACGCCCTGGGCCGCATCGAGTCCGAGGCCACCCGGATGACCGGACTCGTCGAGGACCTGCTGCTGCTCGCCCGCCTCGACGCGGGCCGCCCGCTCTCCTCCGAGGACACCGACCTCGCCCCGCTCGTCATCGACGCCGTCAGCGACGCCCGCGCCGCCGGTCCCGGCCACCACTGGCGCCTGGAGCTCCCCGACGACCCCGCGCCCGTCCGCGCCGACGCGGCCCGGATCCAGCAGGTCCTGGTGAACCTCCTCGCCAACGCCCGCACCCACACCCCGCCCGGCACCACCGTCACGGCCTCTGTTTCACGTGAAACATCCGCCGTCCGGCTGCGGATCGAGGACGACGGCCCCGGGATCCCGCCCGCCCTGCTGCCCCACGTCTTCGAGCGCTTCGCCCGGGGCGACGCCTCCCGCTCCCGCGCGGCGGGCTCGACAGGGCTGGGCCTCGCCATCGTCCACGCCGTCGTCGGCGCCCACGGCGGCCGGGTCGACGTACGCAGCGAACCCGGCCGGACCTCCTTCGAGGTACTCCTGCCCCTGCCGGCCGGCGGCCCCGTCCCGCACTCACAGACGGCCCACAGGCTCACCACACCGACGTGACAGGGCGCAGGGCGAGTGTCGGAGCATGCCAACCGACACCTCTCCCGACGCCCTCCCGGCCCGGGCGCCCCTGGCGTCCGTGCCCGGCGAGCCCGTACTCGACGTGGTGATCCCGGTCTTCAACGAGGAGAAGGACCTCGGCCCCTGCGTCCGCCGGCTCCACGCACACCTCACGCGTACGTTCCCGTACGCCTTCCGCATCACCATCGCCGACAACGCCAGCACCGACCGCACCCCCCAGATCGCGGCCGGCCTCGCCGCCGAGATCGAGGCGGTACGCAGCTTCCGGCTGGAGGAGAAGGGCCGCGGGCGCGCCCTGCGCACCGTCTGGTCGTGCTCGGAGGCGCCCGTTCTCGCGTACATGGACGTGGACCTCTCCACCGACCTGAACGCGGTGCTGCCGCTGGTCGCCCCGCTGATCTCCGGCCACTCCGACCTGGCCATCGGCACCCGGCTCGCCCGTTCCTCGCGGGTCGTGCGGGGAGCCAAGCGGGAGTTCGTCTCCCGCGCCTACAACCTCCTGCTGCGCTCCTCCCTCGCCGCGCGGTTCAGCGACGCCCAGTGCGGGTTCAAGGCCATCCGGCGCGAGGTCGCGGAGCGGCTCCTGCCGCTGGTGGAGGACACCGGCTGGTTCTTCGACACCGAGATGCTGGTGCTGGCCGAGCGGGCCGGGCTGCGGATCCACGAGGTGCCGGTGGACTGGGTCGACGATCCCGACTCCACGGTCCACATCGTGAAGACCGCGACCGAGGACCTGAAGGGCGTCTGGCGGGTGGGCCGGGCCCTGGCGGTCGGAGCGCTCCCGCTCGACCGGCTCGCCCGCCCCTTCGGCGACGACCCGCGCGACCGCACCGCCCTGCCCGGGGTGCCGCGCGGGCTGGCCCGCCAGCTCCTCGGCTTCTGCGTGGTCGGGGTGCTGTCCACCCTCTGCTACCTCGCCCTGTACTCCCTCTTCCGGCTCGGCGCCGGACCGCAGCTCGCCAACGCGGCCGCCCTGCTGGTCTCCGCCGTCGCCAACACCGCCGCCAACCGCCGGCTCACCTTCGGCGTCCGGGGCCGCGACCGCGCCGTCCGCCACCAGGCCCAGGGGCTCGTGGTGTTCGGCATCGGCCTGGCCCTGACCAGCGGTTCGCTCGCCGCCCTCGACGCGGCCGCCGCCGACCCCGCCCACGGCACCGAGCTGGCCGTCCTGATCACGGCCAACCTCGCCGCCACCGTGCTGCGGTTCCTGCTCTTCCGCGCCTGGGTCTTCCCCGAGCGGCGCACCACTCCCGTGAAGGACGACCACCGATGACCACCGCAGTACCGCCCTTCGACTCACCCTTCCCCGAACCGGCGCCCGCCGCGCCCGGGGCCGTGGCCGCGGACCGCGCCACGGCTTCCCGTCCCCGCTGGGAACGGCCCGCGTACGCGGCGCTGCTGGTCGCCACCGCCGTGCTGCTGCTGTGGAACCTGGGGTCCTCCGGCTACGCCAACTCCTTCTACTCCGCCGCCGTCCAGGCCGGCTCCGAGAGCTGGAAGGCCTTCTTCTTCGGCTCCTCCGACGCCGGGAACTCCATCACCGTCGACAAGCCCCCGGCCGCCCTGTGGCCGATGGCGCTGTCCGTCCGGCTGTTCGGGCTCGGCTCCTGGCAGATCCTCGTACCGCAGGCCCTGATGGGTGTCGGCACCACCGCCGTGCTGTACGCCTCCGTGCGGCGCCAGTTCGGGCCCGGCGCCGCGCTGCTGAGCGGGACCGCCTTCGCGCTCACGCCCGTGGCCGCGCTGATGTTCCGCTTCAACAACCCCGACGCGCTGCTGACCCTGCTGCTGACCGTCACCGTGTACTGCGTGCTCCGCGCCCTGGACGGCGCGCGGACCGGGTGGCTGGTGGCGGCCGGGGTGGCGATCGGCCTGGGCTTCCTGACGAAGACCCTGCAGGCCTTCGTCATCCTGCCGCCCCTGGCGCTGCTGTACGCGGTCTGCGCGCCGACCCGGCTGCGCCGCAGGCTCGGGCAGCTGCTGCTCGCCGGGCTGGCCGCGCTGGTGTCCGGCGGCTGGTGGGTGGCCGTGGTGGAGCTGTGGCCCGCCGCGTCCCGCCCGTACATCGGCGGTTCGCAGAAGAACTCCTTCCTGGAGCTCACCTTCGGCTACAACGGCCTCGGCCGGCTGAACGGCAACGAGACGGGCAGCGTCGGCGGCGGCCGGGCCACGGCCGACGGGGCGGGGGCGTACGGGATGCCGGAGGCCGGTCCGGGCCTCCGGGGCGGCGGCTGGGGGGAGACCGGCTTCGACCGGCTGTTCTCGTCCAACGTCGGCGGCCAGATCTCCTGGCTGCTGCCGGCGGCGCTGGTCCTGCTGGTGGCCGGGCTCGTGGTGACCTGGCGGGCCCGCAGGGCCACCGACTCCCTGGAGGGCATGGCCCGCGCGGCCTTCCTCGCCTGGGGCGGCTCGCTGCTGATCACCGCACTCGTCTTCAGCTACATGCAGGGCATCTTCCACGAGTACTACACGGTCGCGCTGGCCCCCTTCGTGGCCGCCCTGGTCGGCATGGGCGCGGCCGTGCTCTGGGAGGAGCGCGGCAGCCGGGCCGCCTCGGTCACCCTGTCCGGGACGCTCGTCCTGACCGCGCTCTGGTCGTACGTGCTCCTCGGCCGCGCCTCCGGCTACCTGCCGTGGCTGCGCTGGGCGGTGCTGGTCGCGGGCCTGCTCGCCGCCGTCCTGCTGCCGTTCGCGGCCCGCTTCGGGCGCCGGGTGCTGCCGGCGATTGCGGCACTGGGGCTGGGAGCGGCCCTGGCGGGACCGTTCGCGTACTGCCTGACCACCATCGGCACCGGCCACACCGGGTCCATCCCGACGGCCGGCCCGGCGGTGGCGGGCGGCCGGGGCGGACCGGGGGGCCCGGGCGGGATGCGCTTCGGCCCCGGCGGCGAGCAGTTCGGCGGCGGCCCCGCCGGCCAGGGTGCGCCGGGTGGCCAGGGTGCGCCGGGCGGTCAGGGTGCGCCGGGCGGGTTCCCGGGGGGAGCGCAGCAGGGCGGTGGCCCGATGGGCGGACCCGGCACCACGGGGCCGAACGGCGGTCCGGGCGGCGCCGGCGGCCAGGGCGCCCCGGGCGGCGCCCCCGGCGGCGGCCAGGACGGCCGCGACCGCCCGGGCGGTGACGGCGGCGGCCCCGGCGGACTGCTGGGCGGTACCCGGGTCGGCGCGGAGGCCAAGACCGCGCTGAGTACCGACGCCGACCGCTACACCTGGGCGGCGGCCACCATCGGCTCCCAGAACGCGGCGAGTTACCAGCTGGCCTCCGGAGCGCCCGTGATGCCGATCGGCGGCTTCAACGGCAGCGACCCCTCGCCCACGCTGGAGCAGTTCAAGGCGTACGTGAAGGCGGGGAAGATCCACTGGTTCATCTCCCAGGGCGGCACCGACGGTGCCTCCCGCGAGGGGGGCACGGCCACGAACCGGCCGGGCGGCACGGGAGGTCCCGGCGGAGCGGCGGGTACGGCCATCGACACGTGGGTGAAGGCGAACTTCAAGGCCACCACCATCGGCGGTACCGCCTTCTACGACCTGACGACCCCCTAGCATCAAGAGGGCGGACCGGGCATTCCGGGCTGATCCCCTTGTGGTGAGGAGGGCGCCTCCATGGTGACCGAGGCTGATCCGGGCGACGCCAGGACCAGTGTGTGGCTGACCGCAAGGCCCGCCGCCCCCACCAGACGCCGGAGCGAGGCGCCCTCGGGCCTGGACCGGGACCGGATCACCGCCGCCACCGTGCGGCTGCTGGACGCGGAGGGGCTCGGCCGGTTCTCGATGCGCCGGCTGGCCGCCGAGCTCGGGGTCACCGCGATGTCCCTGTACTGGTACGTGGACACCAAGCACGATCTGCTCGAACTGGCCCTGGACAGCGTCCTGGGCCAGCAGCGGCTGCCGGCCGGCCAGTCCCCCCGGGAGGGCTGGCCGGCCCGGCTGCGCGCGCTCGCCTGCGGCTACCGCCGGCTGCTGGCGGACCATCCGTGGGTGGCGCCGCTCAGCGTCGCCTACCCGAACATCGGCCCGCACGCCCGTGCCTTCGACGCCGCGCTGCACCGGCTGCTGGAGGCCACGGGCCTGGCGGACGCCGCCCGCAGGGGCGCGCACCTGGCCGTCGCCCAGTTCCTGAACGGCTGCGCCCTGGGCGGCTCGGGCGGCGCCGTGCGGCGGGCACCCGAGGCGGAGTTCGCCCTCGCCCTGGACGTGCTGATCGCCGGTATCGAGGCCAAGGCCGCGCATACGGGGGCGGCCCGGGCCTGAACCCCGCCGGGGTCCGGGCCCGGGCCGCTCACGCCGGCCGGGGCGGGATCAGGCCTCGGCCCGTGCGGCGCCGGCGCCGGCGGTCTCCGTGGCCGTCCCGGAGGTGCTGCCCTCGGCGCCGGCGCTGTGCAGGGCCGGCTTCGACTTCAGCGCGACCTCCTTGATGAACAGCACCAGCACCAGCGCGAGCAGCGCGGTCGGGGCGGAGTACAGGAAGACGTCGCCGACGCCGTGCCCGTACGCGGACTCGATGACGGTCCGGAACGGCGCGGGCAGCTTGTCGAGGTCGGGGATCCCTCCGCCGCCGGTGCCGCCGTGCCCCAGGGCCGCCGCCTTCGGGCCGAGCGCGGCCAGCCCGTCCTGGACGTAGTGGGTGACGCGGTGGGCCATGACCGCGCCCAGCGCCGAGACGCCCATGGCGCCGCCGAGGGAGCGGAAGAAGGTGACGACGGAGCTGGCGGCGCCGAGGTCTTCGGGGGCCACCTGGTTCTGCGTCGCGAGGACCAGGTTCTGCATCATCATGCCGAGGCCGAGCCCGGTCAGCGCCATGTAGAGCGCGATGTGCCAGTACGGGGTGTCGTGGCGCAGGGTGCCCAGCAGTCCGAGGCCGGCGGTCAGCAGCACGCCGCCGGAGACCAGCCAGGCCTTCCACTTGCCGGTCTTGGTGATGATCTGGCCGGAGACCGTGGAGGAGACGAAGAGGCCGCCGATCATCGGGATGGTCAGGATGCCCGACATGGTGGGGGACTCGCCCCGGGCCAGCTGGAAGTACTGGCTGAAGAAGACCGTTCCGGAGAACATCGCGATGCCGACGAAGAGCGAGGCGGCCGACGCCAGGCTGATGGTCTTGTTGCGGAACAGCCGCAGCGGGATGATCGGCTCGCTGGCGCGGGACTCCACGAGGACGAAGAGCAGCCCGAGCACCACCGCGCCGCCGGTCATCGCCAGGGTGGTCCAGGAGACCCAGTCGTACGAGTCCCCGGCCTGGGTCACCCAGATCAGCAGCAGCGAGACGGCCCCGCTGATCAGGAAGGCGCCCAGCCAGTCGACCTTGACGTCGCGGCGGACCACCGGGAGCCGCAGGGTCTTCTGGAGCACGATCAGCGCGATCACCGCGAACGGCACGCCGACGTAGAAGCACCAGCGCCAGCCCAGCCACTCGGTGTCGGTGATGACGCCGCCGAGCAGCGGCCCGCCGACGGTCGCGACGGCGAAGACCGCCCCGAGGTAGCCGCTGTAGCGGCCGCGCTCGCGCGGGGAGATCATCGCGGCCATCACGATCTGGGCGAGGGCGGAGAGGCCGCCGACACCGATGCCCTGCACCACGCGGCAGGCGATCAGCATCCCGGTGTTCTGGGACATGCCCGCGACCACGGAGCCGAGGACGTAGATCACCAGGGATATCTGGACGAGCAGCTTCTTGCTGAAGAGGTCGGACAGCTTGCCCCAGAGCGGGGTCGCGGCCGTCATCGACAGCAGGGCGGCGGTGACGACCCAGGTGTAGGAGGACTGGGTGCCGCCGAGGTCGCTGATGATCTGGGGCAGGGCGTTGGAGACGATCGTGGAGGAGAGGATCGCCACGAACATGCCGAGCATGAGCCCGGACAGCGCCTTCATGATCTGCGGGTGGGTCATGGGTGCGCCGTCGGACGTGGTCTCCGACCGGCCGCCTCCCCGCACACCGTCGGGTGTGGTCGTAGCCATGTGTTTCCTTTGCCTAGAAGCTCGATCGGAGTCGGGCCAGCAGGGTGTTCAGTACGTCGATGTCCTCGGCCGACCAGTCGGCCAGTGCCTTCGCCAGCGCATCCGTGTAGCGGGCGCCGAGCTCGGCGAGCGTGGCGCGCCCGGCCGCGGTGAGGCGCAGGATCCGGCAGCGGCCGTCGCCCGGGTCGGTCTCCCGCTCGATCCAGCCGTGCTGCGCCACGTGGGCGACGTGCCGGCTGCTGACAGAGATGTCGACGGCCATGAATTCGGTGAGCCGGCTGAGCCGCATCTCGCCGTGGCGGTCGAGGATGGTGAGGACGGCGGCGGAGCCGGGCGGGCAGTGCGGGGGCAGCATCCGGGCCAGGTCGCGCTTGACCGCGCCGATCCCGGTGAGCTGGCGGGCCAGCTCCTCGTAGCGGGTGTGCTGGGCCGTCTGCGTGGTCACCGGGATCCGCCCCCATCTTGTTGCTTAGGGCAACCATAGAAGCGCATGGTTGCTACAGGCAAATGATTTCGGGGGGTGGGGCGGTAAAGGAATCGGAAAACCGGCCGGGGGCGGGCGGGGGCGCCCGGGGCGCGTACTCAGCTCCAGGTGGCGGTGACCTCGCGGGTCTCGACGTGCATGCCCAGCGGAACCCGCCAGGCCTCCACGCAGACGGTGTAGGTCTGCGTCTTCGAGGTGCCGCCCGCGATGGGGGCGGGGAGGGGCTGGGTCGTGGTGACGGTGGCCCAGTCGATGCCGAGGGCGCCGATGACGTGCGTCGCGAAGGTGACCGTGCCCGAACGGGCCGCGGTGCCGCCGGTGTTGGTGAACGTCACCGTGACGCGCTCGCACCGGCGCTCGGACGCCGCCGCGCGGGACGGGGAGCCGAGCGTGAGCCGCGCCGGGGTGGGCTGCTCCGGCGCGGGAGGGGCCGGTGGGGCCGGAGGGGCCGGTGTGCCGGGAGCAGGTGGCGGGGTCGGCATGCCGGGGGTGGCCGGAGGGGCCGGGGTGGTGCCGGTGCCTCCGCCGCCGGTGTCGCCGGTGCCTCCGCCCCCGCTGCCGCCCGTGCCCGCGCCCCCGGTGCCGCCGGGCGCGGCCGGGGCGCCCGGGTCCGGCGGGGTGCCGGGGGAGGGTGCGGAGCCGCCGGGGGCGGTGGCCGTCCCTCCGCCCTGGCCGGAGCCGTCGCCGGGCCGGGACCCGGGCGCGCTGGGCTGCGTAGAGACGGCGGCGTCGGCGGAGGGGGCCGTGCCGGCCGGCGCCATTGGCTGGAACTCGACCTCGCCGCGGGGTGCCACGTTCTCTCCGGCCCCCCGCTCGGGGCCCGCGGCGGCGGCGCCGACGACGACGTGGCCGTCCCGGTCCGGCTCGCAGCCGGTGAGGGCGGCGACGGCCGTGCCGCAGAGGGCGAGGGTGAGGGCGAGCGCAGCGCGGGGTCCCGTTCGCATCGCGCCAGTGTTCCTGACGCCATGTCAAATGTGAACCCCGCGCCCCTGCGTCAGTCTCCGATCAGGCCCGTGCGCAGCTGGGCGAGCGTGCGGGTCAGCAGCCGGGAGACGTGCATCTGGGAGATGCCGACCTCCTCGCCGATCTGCGACTGGGTCATGTTGGCGAAGAAGCGCAGCATGATGATCTGCCGCTCGCGGGGCGGGAGTTTGGCGAGCAGCGGCTTGAGCGACTCGCGATACTCGACGCCTTCGAGCGCGCTGTCCTCGTACCCGAGCCGGTCCGCGAGCGAGCCCTCACCGCCCTCGTCCTCCGGGGAGGGCGAGTCGAGCGAGGAGGCGGTGTAGGCATTGCCGACGGCGAGGCCGTCGACGACCTCCTCCTCGGTGACGCCGAGCACGGCCGCCAGCTCCGGAACGGTCGGGGACCGGTCCAGCTTCTGCGCCAGCTCGTCGCTGGCCTTGGTCAGCGCGAGGCGCAGCTCCTGGAGCCGGCGCGGGACGCGGACGGACCAGGAAGTGTCCCGAAAGAATCGTTTGATCTCGCCCACGACGGTCGGCATCGCGAACGTCGGGAACTCCACGCCGCGTTCGCAGTCGAACCGGTCGATCGCCTTGATCAGGCCGATGGTGCCGACCTGGACGATGTCTTCCATCGGCTCGTTGCGGCTGCGGAAACGGGCCGCCGCGTAGCGCACCAGCGGCAGGTTCAGCTCGATCAGGGTGTCGCGTACGTACGCCCGTTCGGGGCTGTCCGCGTCCAGGGCGGCGAGTCGCTGGAAGAGGGAGCGGGAGAGGGTGCGGGTGTCGATGGCTTCCGAGCGGTCGGACACTGCCGGCAGCTCACGCGTGTCGAGCGTGAGCACCTTGGAGCTGCCCTGTTCTGCGGACATGCCACCCCCTTGAGGTCGCGGACGGTCGCGTCTCTGCGCCCGTCGGAGGAACGCAGCCTCCACCTGAATACCGGAGGCGGGGCTGCGGCAAACGCGGTTCCAGCAGAATGTCACATGTCGGCAACACGCTGTAGCGTCATGTCGACAAGTATCTCCAGCGACAGAGACGCGACCGAGCGGAATGAGCCGATTCTGTAGGGAAACGCGGGAACGCCTCCACCCGATCCGGTTAAGCCTCGATCCTGTTTGCGGATCTCAGACGGGCGAAGCTCCGGGCGAGCAGCCGTGACACGTGCATCTGGGAGACCCCCAGCTCCGCGCTGATCTGCGACTGCGTCAGATTGTTGTAGTAGCGCAGCAGGAGGATCCGCTGCTCCCTCTCGGGGAGCTGGACCAGCAGGTGGCGGACGAGGTCGCGGTGCTCGACGCCGGCCAGTTCGGGGTCCTCGTAGCCGAGCCGGTCGAGCAGGCCGGGCATGCCGTCGCCCTCCTGGGCGGCCTCCAGGGAGGTCGCGTGGTAGCTGCGGCCGGCCTCGATGCAGGACAGCACCTCGTCCTCGCTGATCCGCAGGCGCTCGGCGATCTCGGGGGTGGTCGGGGTGCGGCCGTGGAGGGTGGTGAGGTCCTCGGTGGCGGCGTTGACCTGCACCCACAGCTCGTGGAGGCGGCGCGGCACGTGGACGGTGCGGACGTTGTCGCGAAAGTACCGTTTGATCTCGCCCACGACGGTCGGCATGGCGAAGGTGGGGAACTGGACCCCGCGCTCCGGGTCGAACCGGTCGATCGCGTTGATCAGGCCGATGGTGCCGACCTGGACCACGTCCTCCATCGGCTCGTTGCGGCTGCGGAAGCGGGCGGCCGCGTACCGGACGAGCGGGAGGTTGGCCTCGATGAGGGCCCCGCGCACCCGGTGGTGCTCGCTGGTGCCCGGCTCCAGGTCCTTCAGCTGGCCGAAGAGCACCTGGGTCAGTGCCCGGGTGTCGGCGCCCCGCCCCTGGGGCCTCGGGGGGACCGCGGGCTCCTCCTGCGGGACTGCGGACTCCTCCTGCGCGACCGCGGGCTCCTCCTGCGGGGCCTCGTACGCGTCCTGCCGGGGCTCCTGAGTCTCCTGCCGGGGATCCGGAGCCTCCCGCCGGGGCTCCTGAGCCTCCTGCCGGGGCCCGTAGGCGCCCTGGCGCGGCTCCTGCGGGCGGACCTCGGCGCGCGGTTCGTGCGGGGGGCGGAGCTCTTGCTGGGGAGGCACCTGAGGCGCAGTACTGGCCGGCACGGTCACGCCACCCCTTCGATCAACTCAACGGTCAAAAGCGGTCATAGCATCACAAGAGATGTGCACTATGTGCAAGCACCGTATATGGCCGTGTTGAGGGCAAGTTGGGCATTTAGGGGTATTCCATTTACCGGCTCCCCCGGCCGTGAACGCGAAAGGCCCCCCACCCGTCGGAGTAGGGGACCTGGAAGTCCGGAAATCGCTTCGGCGTGCGGTTTCAGCTCACCAGTTCGGTGATGAACTCGCCGATGCCGGATGCGGCATCCGATATGCCCTGGAAGCCTATTCCCACCATCTCCGCCGCCCGCTTGGGCTGGGTGATGATCACGAAGAGGACGAACACGGTGAGGACGCCCGTGATGAGCTTCTTGGTGTCCATGGACGGTGTCGGCCTCCCCAACCGGCGCTGCAAAGTCGGGTGAGTCTAACCGGTCAGGTTTGGTCACTCACCTTTCCTTTAAGGACCAATGACCCGTCGGTTGGGGCCCTTTGCCGCTGCGCGGGCGGTCGCGGGAGGAGCAGGATGGAGCACGAGCCCACCGGTTCTGGCAGGAAACCGGAGGGCGAGGGACAGGGCCTCACTGCGGGGCCCGAGCCGCAAGCTTCCCCCCTGACTGCGGCTCGGGCCGGCGGTCCCGTCCTCACCGGGGGAAGTGGCTTGTCCCCCCGATTGCCACTTCCCCCGTCCCACCGTCGAAGGTCCCGACTCCGGTCGGGGCCTTCTTCGCGTTCGGGGGCGGGGGAAGGAGGGGCGGGAGGGCCGGCAGGGGGTGACGGCGGCCGACGCCGTGGCGGCGGGGTTACTGGATGGCGCCCAGGAGCCCCAGGACCGGCTCGACGGGAGCGATCACCGGGGCGAGGTGGTCGGGCAGGGCGGTCAGCTGGTCGAGCTGGTTGGCCCCCTGGCTGAGCCGCGCGCCGATCTCGGGTACGGAGGGCTGGGCGCCGGCGGGCATGCCCGGAGCGGCGGCCGGCAGGTCCGGCAGGGAGAGCGGGGCCGCGTCCAGGGGAGCGGCGGAGGCGGCGGGTGAGGCGAGGCCCGCGGCGGCCCCCGCGAGGGCGATGGCGGCGAGCATGCGCTGGGTCTTGGTCATGCCGTGACAACGGCCGAGCGGGCGGGCCGGTCACGGCGGGGACGCACGAGAGCCCCGGTTCGTACGAACCGGGGCTCTCAAGGGCGGTGGTGGAGGGATTTGAACCCCCGATGGGTTGCCCCATACTCGCTTTCGAGGCGAGCTCCTTCGGCCACTCGGACACACCACCGAGAGAGATCCTAGCCCAAGGTGGGGAGTGCTTTGCAAATCCGCACCGCGTGGCCCTGCTCACGGCTCCCGGAGGGCCCCGCTCACCGCTCCCGGAGGGCCCCGCTCAGAGCTCCCGGAAGAAGTCGGTGAGCTGCCGTGCGCACTCCCGCTCCAGCACCCCGCGGATCACCTCGGGGCGGTGGTTGAGCCTGCGGTCGCGTACGAGGTCCCACAGCGACCCGGCCGCGCCCGCCTTCTCGTCCCCCGCCCCGTAGACGACCCGGGCGACGCGGGACTGGACGAGCGCGCCCGCGCACATCACGCACGGCTCCAGTGTCACCACCAGGGTGCACCCGGTCAGCCGCCACTCCCCGAGCCGGGCGGCCGCCCGGCGCAGCGCCAGCACCTCGGCGTGCGCCGTGGGATCTCCGGCGGCCTCCCGTTCGTTGTGCCCGGTGGCGAGGAGCTCCCCGCCGGGGCCGAGCACGACGGCACCGACCGGCACGTCGCCGGCCGGCACCGCCAGGGCGGCCTGCTCCAGCGCCAGGCGCATGGAGTCCCGCCAGGGATCCCGTACGGGATCGGGGGGGTACGTGACGTCGTGCTCGGCGATCACTAGCGGACGGCCTCCAGCACGTCGGTGGCGCCGAGGGCGTCGGCGATCTCCGTGAGGGCGTCTCCGTCGAGGGTCAGCAGTTCCTTGTGGCCGATGCCGAGGTCGTCCAGCAGGCGGGGGTCACCGAGGGGGCCGGCCGGCAGGGGTTCGGAGCCGCCGCGCGGCCCGTCGTCCTCGTCGTGGTCCTCGTCCGCGTAGGCGGCGACCGGCTCGTCGTCGCCGTCCTCGGTGCCGTCCAGGTCCAGTTCGTCGAGGTCGTCGTCCTCCTCGTCGGTGCCCAGCAGCTCCTTCGTCAGCATCGATCCGTAGGAGCTGCGGCCGGCCACGGAGGCGTTCGACACGAAGTACCGCGGGTCCTCCTCTCCGTCCACGCGGATGACGCCGAACCAGGCGTCCTCCTGCTCGATGAGGGCGACCACCGTGTCGTCGTCGACAGCGGCGGAACGGGCGAGATCGATCAGATCACTGAGGGACTCGACGTCGTCGAGTTCCATGTCGCTCGCTTCCCACCCGTCTTCGGTGCGCGCGAGCAGTGCGGCGAAATACACCGTGACTCTCCCACTGGTCATAGGCGTGCCGGTTGGAGGTCCCCCCGGCCGGAGGTTGGGGTGTGCACGGCCCTGACGCTTGCCGTCCGCACCCCGCCCAATCGGCATCGTGGCAGAAACAGCGGCTTTGCGAGAGGTCTTCCGCACGGCGGCCGTGTCGCGGCGCCGGTCGCGCGCCCGGACAAGGGGCCGGTCAAGGGGCCGGTCTCGGGGCCGGTGGCGCGCGCGGCGACGCGCCCGGCCGTCCACCCCCTCACCAGCGGAAGGTGCGCATCCGCATCTGCTGCCGCATCCGGGCCGCGCGGGCGCGCCGGGGCTGGACCCGGTCGCGCAGCTCACGGGCCTCGTTCAGGTCGCGCAGGAACTGCGCGCGGCGCGCCCTGCGCTGCGCCGCCGTCTCCGGCGCCTCGTAGGCCTCTTTTCCGTCCGTGTCGTCGGGCTGAGTCTTGGGCATCGGCACCACCCCAGGCTGGTCCGGTCGTCCTCCTCCGCCGTCACGGAGCAGACCCCCCGGATTCCCACCTTCCCCCGGCCGGCGCGTTTGATGCCACCCCGGCGCAGATCACCCCAGGTCAGACCTCGTCGTCGTCCGTGAGGGCCGGTACGACGGCCACCGGGCCGTGCGCGTGCTGGAGCACCGCGTGCGCCACCGACCCGATCAGCAGCGACCGTACGCGCGGGTGGTGGCGGCCCACCACGACCAGCGCCGCCGACCGGGACGCCTCCACCAGCCGTCCGGCCGCGTTCCCGGGCTCGGCGGCCTGCTCGACGGGCACGTCCGGGTAGCGGGCTCGTACCGCCTCCAGCCGCCGGGCCTGGGACCGCAGCATCTCCCGTTCGGCGGGCACCCGGTCCGCGTCGTCGGCGAGCGCCTCGGGCGGGATCACCGCGAAGGGGCCGCCGAGCAGGGTGGTCGGCCCTGGCGGGACCGCGTAGGCCGAGACCACCTGGACGGAGGTCGCCCGTGCGGCGGCTTCCGCGAAGGCGAAGGCCAGGACGTCCTCGGGCGTCTCGACGACGTGCAGGCCGAGCACCACCTTGCCGGCGGAGGCTCCCGCGGCCTCGCCGCCGGGGTCGGCCGCCGCGTCGCGGCCGGAGTGCGGGATCACCACGACCGGGCAGCTCGCGGTGGTGGCGACGGCCCGGCTGTTGGAGCCGAGCAGCAGCGCGGCGAAGCCGCCGCGCCCCCGGGAGCCCATCACCAGCATCCGGGGCGAGCCCTCGCCGCTGATCACCCGCAGGGCCGCCGGAACCGAGCCCTCCAGGGACTCGTAGCGGACCTCCCGGGGCAGCTCGGGGGAGGCCTCCAGGATGCTCCGCACGTGGTCGCCGACCGGGTCGGGGTACTCCTCGGGTTCGTTCGGGTCGTGCAGGGCCGAGCGGCGGCCGGCGTACAGCTGGGAGACCTCGGGCAGCACGTGGGCGACGAGCAGCCCGGCGCCGTGCCGCAGGGCCGCCGTACGGGCCCACTCCAGGGCGCGCAGGCTGTGCTCGGATCCGTCGACGGCCGCGATCACCAGTCCGTTGCTCACCCGTCCAGCGTGCTGGGCGGCGCGGCGGCCCGCATCTCAGGGCCCGCGGCGGCAGCGCGGGGGTGCGCGCAGCGCGTAGCCTTTTGCCAGCAGGTCGCGCACAGGCGACCGTTTTTTCGCAGGTAGCAGGGTCTCGCAGTTCGCGGATCGCAGGTCGAAGCCCGGCTGAGTCTTGGAGGATGTTGTGCGTTTGCAGGTCGTCGATCACCCCTTGGTGGCGCACAAACTCACCACGCTGCGCGACAAGCGCACCGACTCCCCCACGTTCCGGCGGCTCGCCGACGAGCTGGTGACGCTCCTCGCGTACGAGGCCACCCGCGACGTGCGCACGGAGCAGTCCGACATCGAGACGCCGGTCGGCCCGACCACCGGCGTCAAGCTGTCGTACCCGCGTCCGCTGGTCGTGCCGATCCTGCGCGCCGGCCTCGGCATGCTGGACGGCATGGTGCGGCTGCTGCCGACCGCCGAGGTGGGCTTCTTGGGCATGGTCCGCAACGAGGAGACCCTGGAGGCCTCCACGTACGCGACCCGCATGCCCGAGGACCTCTCCGGCCGCCAGGTGTACGTCGTCGACCCGATGCTGGCCACCGGCGGCACGCTGGTCGCCGCGATCCAGGAGCTCATCAAGCGCGGCGCGGACGACGTGACCGCCGTGGTGCTGCTGGCCGCGCCCGAGGGCGTCGAGGTCATGGAGCGCGAGCTCGCGGGCACGCCGGTGACGGTGGTGACGGCCGCCGTCGACGAGCGGCTGAACGAGCACGGTTACATCGTGCCGGGCCTGGGCGACGCGGGCGACCGCATGTACGGCTCGGCCGAGTAGGCGAGCGGGTCAGGAGTTCAGCACTTCGCGGAGGGCGCGGGTACGGGGTGGGCCAGGACGGCCAGCGCCTTGTCCGCGTCCTCCTTCGTGCTGAGCTCCTTGAAGGAGTCGCCGAGGATCAGGTCGATGTCCGCGCCCTCGCGGGCGTCGGCCTGGGTGGTGACCCCGGTGAGCTGGGTGGCGAGGACGGAGTACGCGCCCTTGTCGGTGCGCGGGGAGCCGAGCAGTATCCCGGCGCCGGGGACCTTCTTGTCGAAGTCGGCGGGGGCGTTGCCGACCTGGCCGATGGCGAAGCCGCGCTTCTTCAGCTCGTCGGCGACCGTCTTGGCCAGTCCCGAGCGGGGGGTCGCGTTGTAGACGTTGACGGTGATCTGGCCGGGCTGCGGAAGGCTGCCCGCGGGAGGCGGGGAGGCGGCGGGGCCCGCGTCCGGAGCGGTGGCGGGTTTCGCGGCGTTGGCGGGCTTGGCGGAGGCGGAGGCCGTCGGGCAGTTCTTCTTCCCGGCCGCCGCCGTCGTGTGCTTGCCGCTGTCGCCGCCGCCGAACACGTCGATGAGCTGCATCGCCCCGTAGCCGAGCAGGGCCAGGGCCACGACGGATCCGAGCAGGGCGAGGACGATCTTCCGACGCCGCCGGGGACGGCTCATACGGGGGTAGGCAGCTCCCGTTACGCGGTACTTTCCGCCCATGCCGGGGGGAGTGAGCATGCTCATGGGCGCAGCGTAGTGCCGTACCGGAACGATGCCTACTAAATGATCTGTTGATCGGGTAAGGCAGACCCGAAAGGCGCAATCAGTCCATCTCGAGGACGCGCGCGTGCAGGACCTGGCGCTGCTGGAGGGCCGCGCGCACGGCGCGGTGCAGCCCGTCCTCCAGGTAGAGGTCGCCCTGCCACTTCACGACGTGGGCGAAGAGGTCGCCGTAGAAGGTGGAGTCCTCGGCGAGCAGCGTTTCGAGGTCCAGCTGTCCCTTGGTCGTCACGAGCTGGTCGAGCCGTACCGGGCGCGGCGCGACGTCCGCCCACTGCCGGACGCTCTCCCGGCCGTGGTCGGGGTACGGCCGCCCGTTTCCGATGCGCTTGAAGATCACACGGAAAGCCTACCGGGCCGGTGCCTCCGGGCGCAGCCTCGCGCCGTCGGTGCAAAAGTGGCACACGGGGCTATTCCGGGAGGGAAGCATGAGTCAGAGCACCGACCCGGCGGTCCCGGCCGCCGCCGCGATCGCCGCCGGGTACGACTTCACCGGGCCCGCGCTCGACCTGGGGGCCCTGCTCTGGGACGGGACGTGCCTGCCCGAGCGGCAGATCAGGATCCCGCTGGCGATGCTCAACCGGCACGGGCTGGTCGCGGGGGCCACCGGCACCGGCAAGACCAAGACGCTCCAGCTGATCGCCGAGCAGCTGTCGGCGAACGGCGTGCCCGTCTTCCTCGCCGACGTCAAGGGCGACGTCTCCGGCATCTCGGCGCCGGGCGCGCCGAACGCGAAGACCGCGCAGCGGGCCGCGGAGGTCGCCCAGGAGTGGGAGGCCACGGCCTGCCCTGCCGAGTTCTACTCCCTCGGCGGGATCGGCCCCGGCATCCCGGTCCGGGCCACCGTGACGGCCTTCGGGCCGGTGCTCATGTCCAAGGTGCTCCAGCTCAACCAGACGCAGGAGCAGTCGCTCGGCCTGATCTTCCACTACGCCGACTCCAAGGGCCTGGAGCTGATCGACCTCAAGGACCTGCGGGCGGTGGTCGCCTTCCTCGTCTCCGAGAAGGGAAAGCCCGAGCTCAAGGGAATCGGCGGGCTCTCCACGGTGACCGCCGGCGTGATCCTGCGCGCCCTGACGGCATTCGAGCAGCAGGGCGCCACGGAATTCTTCGGCGAACCCGAATTCGACACCGGCGAATTGCTCCGGACGGCCGCCGACGGGCGCGGAGTGGTCTCCGTACTGGAACTTCCGGCGGTTCAGGACAAACCGCAGCTTTTCTCTACATTTCTGATGTGGCTGCTGGCCGACCTCTACGGAGGGCTGCCCGAAGTCGGCGATCTGGACCGCCCCAAACTGGTGTTCTTCTTCGACGAGGCGCACCTGCTCTTCAACGGCGCCTCGAAGGCGTTCCTGGAATCCATCACCCAGACCGTCCGGCTCATCCGTTCCAAGGGGATCGGCGTCTTCTTCGTCACCCAGACCCCCAAGGACGTACCGGCGGACGTGCTGGCCCAGCTCGGCAACCGCGTCCAGCACGCCCTGCGCGCCTTCACCCCCGACGACGCGAAGGCCCTCAAGGCCACGGTGAGGACCTTCCCCAACTCCGCCTACGACCTGGAGGAGACCCTCACCGGGCTCGGCACCGGCGAGGCCGTCATCACGGTGCTCAGCGAGAGGGGCGCCCCGACACCGGTCGCCGCCACCCGGCTGCGCGCACCGCAGTCGCTGATGGGGCCGGTCGACGCGGACGCCCTGGACCGGGCCGTGAAGTCCTCGCTGCTGTACTCCCGTTACGCCGAGGCCGTCGACCGCGAGTCCGCGTACGAGAGGATCACCGCCGAACAGGCCGCCGCCGAGGCCGAGGCGGAGGCCGCCGCGGCGGCTGCGGAGGCGGAGAAGCAGGCCAGGGAGGCGGCGAAGGCGGCGCGCCGCGCCCCCGCGCCGGAACCCTCGCTGGCCGAACAGGTCGTCGGGAGCGGGCTGTTCCGCTCGCTGGCGCGGTCGATCGGGACGCAGCTGGGACGGGAGATCTCCCGCTCGATCTTCGGAACGGCCCGGCGCCGGCGCTGAGGGCGGGCCCCTGTGGCGCCGAGGGCGGGCCCCTGCCGGGGTGAGGGCCCGTGGCGCCGAGGGTGGGCGTCCGCCGCGGCCCCTCAAGACGGAATCAAGCGAACCGGCTGTCGGCCTTGCGGCAGGCGCTGACAGACTCGGGGCATGCGGACCGAACTCACCGACACCACGTCCAGCAAGATCGGCCGGGCGCTCCTCGACGCCCGCCGGGCAGTGGGCAGCCCGACCATGGGACTCGTGCTGACCCTCGTCATAGTCACCGACGAGGAGAACGCCTACGACGCCGTACGCGCGGCCTCCGAGGCCTCTCGCGAGCACCCGTGCCGGATCATCACGGTGATCAAGCGGACCTCGCGCGGCCCGGAGCGGCGCCGCCGCACCAAGCTCGACGCCGAGCTGCGCGTGGGCTCGGACGCCGGGTCGGGGGAGATCGTGCTGCTGCGCCTGCACGGCGACCTCACCACCCAGGCCGGTTCGGTGGTGCTGCCGCTGCTGGTGCCGGACGCGCCCGTGGTGGCGTGGTGGCCGGCGGGCGCCCCCGCCGACCCCGCCCGCGACGAGCTGGGCGCGCTGGCGCAGCGCCGGATCACCGACGCCCAGGCGGCGCCCGAACCGCTGCGCGTGCTGGACGCGCGCGCCGCCTCGTACGCGCCCGGCGACACCGACCTGGCCTGGACCCGGCTCACGCCGTGGCGTTCCCTGCTGGCCTGCGCCTTCGACCAGAAGCCGCTCCCGGTGACCGCCGCGGCGGTGGAGAGCGAGCCCGACAACGCGAGCGCCGAGCTGCTGGCGCGCTGGCTGGAGGACCGGCTCGGCGTGCCGGTGGCCCGGGTGCCCTCGGAGGGGCCTCTCATCACCCGGGTCCGGCTGGAGACCTCCGCCGGCGAGGTGGTCGTGGACCGCCCCACCGGCTCGCTGGCCACCCTGATCCTGCCGGGCTGGCCCGACCGCAAGGTCGCGCTCAAGATCCGCAGCACCGCCGAACTGATCGCGGAGGAACTGCGGCGGCTCGACGCCGACGAGGTCTACGCCTCGGCGCTGCGCAGCAGCCGGCCGGCCCAGGCGTCGCTCTCGGCGTAGTGGTTGTCGTACGTCGGCTGGCTGTCGATGATGTCCTGCACGGTGGCCTCGCCCGCGCGGACCCGCCCGAGGAGGCGGTAGTAGTCGAAGCGGGCCATGCCGGGGGTGAACCCGACGAACACCTCGGCGGTGTGGCCCGGGGCGGGGGCGAAGGCGTGCTTCACGCCGGGGGCGACGGTGATGAAGTCGCCCTTGCCGAGGGTGTGGATCTCGTCGCCGACGAGGACGTCGAGCTTGCCGTCGGTGACGTGGAAGAACTCGGTGGCCTTGGTGTGGAAGTGCACCGGGGCGCCGGCTGCGCCGACCTCGAAGCACGCGGTGTTGCAGGTGAGTTCGGGGGTGTCGGTGAGGAGCGTGATGAAGCTGCCGGGGCCGTCGGAGATGACTTCGGCGTCGGCCGCGCGGGTGAGGTTCTCGATCATGGCGCCGACCCTACGAGCCGGGTGCCGGCTCCCTACTGCCGGGTACCCCTGGAGCAGCCCATTCCCCTTGTGGGGCCGCCGCAGGACCCTGTCGCGGGCCCCCGCCGCAGGAGCCTGCCGCAGGAGCCGCGTCAGAGGTCGTCGGTCGGGGGCGGACGGTCAGGACGCGCCGGCGGAGCGCTTGGCGGCGGCCTTCTGGGCCTGCTTGTACTCGCGGACCTTCGCCAGCGACTCCGGCCCCGTGATGTCGGCCGCAGAGCGGTGCACGTTCGGCAGCCCGTACCCGCCCGCGGCCTCCCGCCACCCCTTCGGCCGGACCCCGAAGCGCTTCCCCAGCAGCGCCAGGAAGATCTGCGCCTTCTGCTCCCCGAAGCCCGGCAGTGCCTTCAGCCGTGCCAGCAGCTCCGCCCCGCTCCCCGCGTCCGCCCAGACGGCCGCCGCGTCGCCGTCGTAGTGCTCCACCAGGTACGCGCACAGCTGCTGGATCCGCTTCGCCATCGACCCCGGGTAGCGGTGCACGGCCGGCTTCTGCGACAGCAGCGCGGCGAAGGCCTCCGGGTCGTGGGCGGCGATGGCGTGCGCGTCGAGGTCGTCGGTGCCGAGCCGCTGGGCGATGGTCCACGGCCCCGAGAACGCCCACTCCATCGGCACCTGCTGGTCGAGCAGCATGCCGGTGAGCGCGGCCAGCGGGCTGCGCGCGAGCAGGGCGTCGGCCTCGGGCTGCTGCGCGAGCCGGATGGTGATGTCGTCCATGCCCCCAGCCTCCCCCGGCGCGGGGCCCGCCGCGCGGGCGGCACGCGGTCGCCGCGCGATTGTCAGACCCCCCGCCTAGCGTGGGAGCGGCAGGGCAAGCATGTGTACTGGACGACACAGGAGTCGATCGACCATGGCTGAGTACCCGGATGGCGCCCCGTGCTGGGTGGACGCGATGTTCACGGACGTGGAGGCCGCCAAGGAGTTCTACGGTGACGTGCTGGGCTGGACCTTCGGAGAGGCCACCAGCGAGTACGGCAACTACACGCAGGCCTATTCCGGTGGAAAGGCGGTCGCGGCCGTGGTGCCGCCGATGCCCGGCGGGGACGCGCCCTCGCAGTGGTGTCTGTACCTCGCCTCGTCGGACGCCGCCGCCACCGCCGAGAAGATCAAGGCGGCGGGCGGCATGCTGATGATGGAGCCGATGCAGGTCGGCACGTTCGGCACGATGGCGATCGCGCGGGAGCCGAGCGGAGCCGTCTTCGGCGTCTGGCAGCCCGGCGAGCACAAGGGCTTCGAGAAGCTCGGCGAGTCCGGAGCGTACGCCTGGGCAGAGGTCTTCACCCGGGATCCGGAGAAGGCGGACGGGTTCCTGTCGCAGGTCTTCCCGTACGAGTCCCAGCAGATGGAGCCCGGTGACGATCCGGAGGCCGCCGGGATGGACTTCAAGGTCTTCAGCGTCGGCGGTCCGCAGAACCCGGTGCTGGGCCGCATGAAGATGGGCGAGGAGTTCCCGCCGGAGGTCCCGTCGTACGTGCAGGTGTACTTCGCGGTGCCGGACTGCGACGAGGCCGTCGCCAAGACCAAGAAGCACGGCGGGAAGCTGCACTTCGGACCGATGGACAGCCCCTTCGGCCGGTTCGCGGCGGTCGCCGACCCGCAGGGCGCGGCCTTCGCGGTGATCGACCTGTCGACGACGGTCGGGGAGATGCCGAGCTTCGGCTAGCCGTCCGGATCCGGTGCCCCGTGCCCCCGCCGGTCAACACGGCGGGGACACGGGTGTACGGGGACTCAGCGCACCGGGTGGATGACGAGCGCGGAGTGGAAGGCGGGGTGGTACGCCGGGTGGACCGCCAGCGGGCCGTGCCACACGACCGGGCCCGGAGTGAGGGTGTGGACGGTGTGATAGCCGAAGGGCGGGAGCGGGAAGGAGCTCGGCGCGGCCTGGGCCGGGGTGCTGGTGAACAGGGTGGTACTGAGAGCGAGCGCCGCGGCGGCGGCGATGTTCTTGATCATGCGTGAAGGGATAGCGCCCGCGCGCTCGCGCCCACCAGCCGAGGACACTCCCCGTCACCCGGTTGCCGGAGCCGATTCACCGCAGAATCGATCACTCGCCCGTTTTCGTGCCCCCGGCCGGGGGAGGTCAGTCCCACCGGGTGGACCGCCAGGCCGCCTCTCCGGTCGCGATCTCCTCGGTGCAGGGTCCGCAGGTGCCGGGTGTGGGGCTGCGGAAGGCCAGGTCGCACTTGTCGCAGGTCTGGAAGGGGTCGGGGGGCACGTACGCGGCCCTGCGGAACAGGGGTTGCAGTTCGGGGGGCTCCTGGGCGGCGAGGCGGTGGGCGATCAGTCCCCCCGGGTTGCGGAGCGGGTGGGGGATGTTCGCCGCCAGTACGGCGGTCACCGCCTCCTTGGTCGCTCCGCGCCCCATCCAGACCTCGACCCCGGCGGCGAGCCGCTCGATGTCCCGCTGCCCGAGGAGCAGCCGGTGGTCCACCCGGCGCAGCTCGGCGAGCAGGCCCATGGCGGCCGTGCGGGCGGCCGATGGCCCGGCGTTTGCCTCGGGTGCGGGTGCGGGTGCGGGTGCGGGTGCGGGTGCGGGCTCCGGCTGGGGCTCCGGTGCGGGTGCGGGCTCAGGGTCCGGTTCGGGCTCCGGAGATGGTTCGGGCCGCGGCTCGGGTGCTGCTGCGGGGGCGGGCTCCGGTTCGGGCTCGGGGACCGGCTGGGGCTCGGGCTCCGGCTCGGGCTCCGGTACGGGCCTCGGCTCCGGCTCCGGCTCCGGCTCGGGCTCCGGCTCCGGCTCCGGTACGGGGATGGGCTCCGGATCCGGCCGGCGGGGCGCCGGTTGCGCGTGGCGGGCCAGGGCGGCGGCCTTGGGGTTGTTGTACGACACCGTACGGGTGACGATCCGTCCGTCCGGCAGCTGCTCCCGGTAGCGCTTCAGGTATCCGTGCGCCTCCAGCTCGCGCAGGGCCGCCGCGATCCGCGCCTCCCCCTCCGGCACCCGTTTGACCAGCTCCTTGATGCTGATGGGCGTGCCGGGAGGCAGCGACTGGATGTACGCGCCCAGCCCCCGGGCGGTCAGCGAGAGCTCCGGGTTCTGGAGCAGGTGGTTGCCGACGACGGTGTACCGGGACGTGTGACGGACGTTGGAGTGATGAACGCCGTACGCCGCGCGCAAGCGCACGCTAGGGTGCTTGAGAGCCATCGGGAAGCGACTACTTCCTACTTGGTCAGGCCCTCGTCCGGGATTGCCGTCCCGGCGGGGGCCGCTTCATGTCTGGGGTTGTCGGGGCGAGCATATGCCCGGCAACCGGTCCCGAATCCAGCCCAGTTGGACTTGTTCACCCGTGCGAGTGAGGCGGCCTCGGCGGGGAGGGCTGGGTGGGTTGGGCAAGGTGCTTTCTCTCAGTACTGCGTAGCAACAGAAACGTACGGCCCTACCGGCCCGCGCTCGGCCGCGAGCCGGTGGGACCTGCGGAAAGCCGTCAACGCGCGGGCAGTTGGTCGTACGTCTTGAAGGTGTACAGCGCGGACAGGGCGAGCGCGTTGCGGTCTTCGCGGGGAGGCGGAGCTGCCCGGCGTGACCGCATGGCGGAACCGAGGGGCACCCGAAAGCGCATCGGCGAGCCGCGCGGGTGGTTGCGGTTGGCGTCTGCGAGGGGCTGGAAGCGCGGTGGGGCGGCGTCCCCTACGGTCGATCTTGTGCGGTTCTGTCCGAGCCGTTCGACGTGTCTACGTAAGAGGTCGAAGCGCTCATGAGCCTGTCCATCCGCAACCAGATCGCCGGAACCGTCACCGCCGTCACCGCCGGTGAGGCCATGACGACGGTCAAGGTCCGTCTCGAAGGCGGCCAGGACATCACCGCCGCCATCACCTCCGACGCCGCCAAGGAGCTGGGCCTGTCCGCCGGTTCCTCGGTGAAGGCCCTGGTCAAGGCCACGGAGGTGGCGCTGGCCACCGGTCCCGTCGAGGGGCTGTCGATCCGCAACCAGATCGCCGGGACCGTCGTCGACGTGGCCGCCGGCCCGGCCATGGCCTCGGTGAAGGTCGACGTGAACGGCGGCGGCCTGACCGCCGCGATCACCGCCGACGCCGTCGAGGCGCTCGGCCTGGCCGCCGGCACCTCCGTCGTCGCGCTGATCAAGGCGACCGAGGTCTCCCTCCAGGCCGCGTGACACCGCCGGTACGGCCGGCGCCGCTCACTCGATGAACAGGCTCCGGCCGTGGCCGATCGCGAGCTGTCCCGGAAGGATCGCGTGGACCACCCGGCCGTCGCAGTGCGCGCCGTCCCACACCCAGGCCGCCTCGTTCGTGAAGTTGGCGACCTCCGGCGGGGCGAAGTCGCCCAGCGGGTAGCAGCCGGAGGGGTCCTCGTTCGGCGCGCCGTCGATGAACAGGACACCCTGGGCCGCCTGGGCCGCGCCCGCCGGGGTGGCCAGTGCCAGCACCACCGCTGCCGCGCACGCCCCCAGTGCCTTCGCCGCACGCCGTTTCGTCATTCGCATCGCCCGTCCACCCTTCTTCCCCGCTGACCAGCTGTCATTACCGACAGTAGGCACAGGTTACGTACCGCAACATGGCGCGTGGTGGTGAAGGAGGGGCGCGAGGAGCGTGCGGGGCGCGCGGTCAGACCCCGGCGAGCGCCGGGACGGTCAGGGTGCCGAACCAGACGTGGGTGACCGCGCTGACGTAGCGGGCGCCGCAGCGGTCGGACGGGACCACCAGCTGGCTGCCGGGCCCGTCGAGCTCCTCCCCGTCCAGGCGGGTCGCCAGCAGGACGGGGCTCCCGCAGAAGTCGGCGTCCAGCTCCGCCCACGACAGGACCGTGTGGTGGCCGTCGCCGCCGCTGACCGCGAGGAGGTAGCGACTGCGGTCCTTGCGGCGGCGGGCGTCGAAGACCGGGCCGGCGCCGGAGACCACGTCCCGCAGCAGTGCGCCCTCGAAGACGTGGTGCTGCGGGCCGTTCGTCGCGCAGTCGAAGGTGACCTCCGCCCGGTGCTGCGGCCATTCCCGCAGGTCGGCCACGGTGAGGAGGGTCGGGTGGTCGAGGTCGCCGTGCAGCAGGAGTGTGGGCATGCGGTGGTCATGCCCGACCGGAATGCCGCTGGAACCTCATCTGCAAGGTTGATAGGGAGATATGAGCCGCAGGTAGGTCATGCTTTGTGTGTTCCACCTTGCAGTTTCCGGTTCATTTCCCGCCAGACCACGTCACGCGTCACCGGCAGCTCCGTGAAGCGGATGCCCGTCGCGTTCCGCAGGGCGTTCGCGAAGGCGGGGGCCACCGGGTTGAAGGGGCTCTCGCTCATGGACTTCGCGCCGAGCGGCCCGATGGCGTCGGAGGTCTCCATGAAGTGCACCTCCGTGCGCGGCACGTCCGCGTACTGCGGGAGCCGGTAGCGGCGGAACGCGGCCGTGGTGACCTCCCCGCGCTCGTCCACCCGTACCGTCTCGAAGAGGGTCGCGCCCAGGGCCTGCGCCACGCCGCCCTCCACCTGGCCGCGGCACTGCATCGGGTTCATGACCTTGCCCGCGTCCGCCGCGTGCACGCTGCGCAGGATCTTCATCTCGCCCGTGCCCGGGTCCACGGCCACGCGGAACCACTGGGCGTTGAAGGCCACCGAGCGGGGGGAACCGCCCCAGTGCCCGTCCGCCGCGATCTCGTCCAGCCGGCCCCCGTCGTACGCGGCCTCGTACAGCTCCTTCAGCGTGACGGTCCGGCCCGCACAGTCGAACGCCTCCCCCGACAGCCCGCACAGGTGCCGGGCCACGCCCGTGTGCCGGGCGGCGAAGGTCCGCAGGCGCTCCGCCAGCGAGGTGGCGGCCAGCATCACGGCCTTGCCCGCCACCACCGTGCCGGCCGAGCCGAAGGCGCCGGTGTCGTGGCGGACGACGTCCGTGTCCGACTGGCGGACCGAGATCCGGTCCACCGTCGTGTTCAGCGCACCGGCCGTGATCTGCTTGTGGACGGTCGTGGTGCCGTTGCCGAACTCCGCCGTACCGACCGCGATGTCGTACGTACCGTCCCGGAGCAGGCTGACCCGCGCGTCGGCGAAGTGGCCGCCCGGCGGACCGGTCGCGATCATCGCGACCGCCGCGCCCGTCCCGGTGAGCCAGCCCGCCGGGACGTCCTCGTGGCTGCGGTCCTCTGCCTCCGCCCTACGGACGATGTCCATGCACTGCTTCATCCCGTAGGAGGCGATGAAGAGGTCCTCTTCGTGGCCGATGGGGGTCACCATGTGGTCCCCGGCGCCGATGACGTTCTTCTCGCGCAGCTCCAGCGGGTCCATGCCGAGCCGGATCGCGAGCTCGTCCATCACCGACTCGAGGGCGAAGAGGACCTGGCCCAGGCCGTAGCCGCGGAAGGCGCCCGCCGGCACGGTGTTGGTGTAGACGGAGTACGCCTCCACCTCCTTGTTCGGCGCCTTGTACACGGCGAAGGACTCGCCCGCGCTGTGGAACATGACCGCCGGGCCGTGGTTCCCGTAGGCGCCCGTGTTGGAGACGATGCGGATGCGCAGGGCGGTGAGGGTGCCGTCCTTCTTCGCCCCGATCTTGATGGTGATCTTGAAGGGGTGGCGGGTGGTGGCACCGTAGAACTGCTCGGCCCGGGTGAACTCCAGCTTCACCGGCCGCCGCAGCTTCAGGGCGGCGAGCACCACGATGTCCTCGGTCAGCATCTCCTGCTTGCCGCCGAACCCGCCGCCCACGCGGCCCGCGACGACGCGCACCTCGTCCTCGCCGAGGTCGTACAGGGCGCACAGGGCCCGCCTGGTCAGGAAGGGGGCCTGGGTGGAGGAGCGGACGGTGATGCGCTCGCCGTCTCCGTCCTCCTTCGGTTCGAAGTACGCCACGCTGCCGTGGGTCTCCAGGCTGGCGTGCTGCACGCGCTGCGTGCGGAAGGTCTCCTCGTGGACGACGTCCGCCTCCGCGTACCCCTTCTCCATGTCGCCGATCGTGCCGTGCACCTCGCCGCACACGTTGTCCTCCGCGCGGGAGATCCCCGACTCGGGGCCCTTGGGGTGCAGGACCGGGGCGCCCGGGAGCATGGCCTCCTCCGGGTCGACCACGTGGGGCAGTTCCTCGTACGTGACGACCACGCGCCGGCAGCCCTCCTCGGCGGCCTGCTCGCTGTCGGCGACCACGGCGGCCACGCGCTGCCCGACGAAGCGGACCACGTCGTCCAGGACGCGGGTGTCCATCGGGTCTTCGGTGGGGTGCTCGTGGCGCGCCGAGGAGTACAGCCGGTCCGGGGCGTCGTGGTGGGTGAGGACCGCGTGGACGCCCGGGACCCGGAGGGCGTCGCGGGTGTCGATGGCGACGATGCGGGCGTGCGGGTGCGGGGAGCGCAGCAGCTTCATGTGGAGCAGCCCGGGCACGTCCACGTCGAAGGTGTAGCGGGCGGTGCCGGTGACGACCTGCGGTCCGGCCGGGGCGCCGAGGGAGCGGCCGACGGCCTGCCCGGCCTCCGGGTCCTCGGTGTGCTTCACCCCGCGCACGGCGTCCTCGATGGCGCGGTAGCCCGTGCAGCGGCAGATGTTGCCCTTGAAGGCGCGCGGGAGGTCGTCGAGCTTGCCGTCGTCGTGCTCGGTGCCCCGCTCGGCCTGGAGGGCGGAGGTGGTCATCAGGAAGCCGGCCGTGCAGAAGCCGCACTGGAAGCCCTGCGCGTCGAGGAACTGCCGCTGCACCGGGTGGAGTTCGCCGCCCGGGCGGGCGAGGCCCTCGACGGTGGTGACCGAGCGGCCCTCGGCGCGGACGGCCGGGTAGAGGCAGCTGTGCACCGGCCGCCCGTCGACGTGGACCGTGCAGGCCCCGCAGTCGCCCTGGTCGCAGCCCTTCTTCACGCCGAACCAGCCGCGTTCGCGCAGGTAGGTGCGCAGGCACTGGCCGGCCCGCGGCTCGTCCTCGAAGCGCTGCTCGTTGATCTCGATCGCGTAGCTCATCGGGAAGCCTCCTCCAGGGTGAGTTCGCGGCGGATCTCCTCCGCCTGCCGCAGTGCCATGTGCCGTCGCCACTCGGGCAGCCCGTGGATGTCGTCGAACCACTCCTCGGGACGGACGGCCTCGTCGACGGCCGCCCGCAGCCCCTCCGCCGTGGGCGGCAGCGCGAACCAGAAGCGGAACGGGCGGGTGGTGGCGGCGGAGACGGTCACCGCGAGGGAGCCGTCCTGCGGGTCGAGGGCGCCGATCACGAGCGAGCCGGAGCGGCCGAGTCCGTAGAGCGAGGCCTGCCGGAAGGCCGTACGGGCCGCCAGCGCGCGGGCGGGGATCCGTACGGAGCGCAGCAGCTCCCCGTCGCGGAGGTCCTTGACGCCGGCGCCGCGGATGAAGTCGGTGACGGGCATGCGGCGGGTGGCGCCGTCCTGGCCCTGGAGGAGGACGGTGGCGTCGAGGGCGGCGGTCAGGGAGATCATCGGTCCGGCGGGCAGGCCGTTGCAGAGGTTCCCGCCGACGGTGGCCATGTTCCAGATCTTGAAGCTCGCCAGGAAGGCGCGGCAGCACTGCTCGATCAGCGGCGCGGCGGTGGCGGACAGGATCCGGCCGAAGCGCGAGAGCTCGGTGATGGTGCAGGTGGCGGCGATGTCCAGGGCGCCGTCGGGCTGCCGGGTCAGGGACTCCCAGCCCATGCGGGAGAGGTCGATCAGACGGCGGACGTGCGGCTGGGGCTCGGAGAAGAGGTAGGTGCCGCCGCCGAGCCAGGCGTCGCCGGGGCGCCAGGGCTCGCGGCGGCGCGCATCGCGCACGTCGAGCACCGTGTTGAGGTCCATTTCGCGCCACCAGCCTCTCCGCCGTCCCGGGTTTTCCTCAGTGAAGCAACGGGAGCGGGGGCGAAACGACTGGTCCCGGCCACGGAAAGAATCCAGCCGGAACGGGTCGCTCTTGGTGTATCAACCAAGAGGTATAGGCGGCCAGCAGCCTTGCATTTACGATGGCATTTCTCGTATTCACCTCGCGAATGTGGGACACCCCCACCGCAAGGAGTCCCATGCACGTCCTCGACCTGCTCCAGTCGGACAGTCTCGGCCTCACCCTGCTCTGGGGAGAGGCCTCCCTTCTCGGCCAGGAGATCAGCGGTGTCACCTCCACCGACCTCGAAGACCCCGGCCGGTTCCTGGGCCCCGGCGAGCTGGTGCTGAGCGGGCTCGTGTGGTGGACGGAGGACGACCCCGCGAAGGCCGACCGCTTCGTCTCCGCCCTCGCCGAGGCCGGGGCCACCGCCCTCCTCGCCGGCGAGGAGACACACGGCCGGGTCCCCGACGAACTGGTCGCCTCCTGCCGGGCCCACCGGATGCCGATCGTCGCCGTCCCCGGGCGGACCAGCTTCCGGGCCGTCACCGAAGCGGTGTACCTGCGCCAGTGGGGCGACCTCAGCCGCCGCCCGACCAGGCCCTTCGCACTCCCCGAGAACGTGCGCGGCGAGCTGAGCCGGCTGCTGGAGGGCGGCGCCGGACCCGCCGAACTGCTGGACCGGGCCTGCGCGCACCTGGGCCGGGTGGCGTGCTACCTGCTGACCGCGAGCGGGCGCACGGTGGCCCGTACCCCCTCCGCCCCCGCGATACCCGCCCACCGGGCGGCCGCCCCCGCGCGGGGCGGGCTCACCCTGCGCGTGGAGGCCGACAGCTCCCCGTACGACGCCTGGCAGCTCCACGTCCCGGACGCCGACGCGGCCCCGCCCCGGGTGCTGCACGAGATCGCCGAGGTCCTCGCCCAGTACCGCGAGGGACGCGAGCGCCGCGACACCGCCGCCGCACGGACGGCCGGGCAGGCCCTCACCGCGCTGCTGTCGGGCCCGGCGGAACCCGACCCGGCCGCGCTGGAGGAGGCCCTCGCGGCGGCCGGGCTCCCGCCGGGCGGCCCCTACCGGGTGCTGGCGTCCACCTCCGGGGCGGCGCTGGCCGAGGCGCTGGCCCACCTGGAGGGGGTCCCGTGGGCCGCCGGGGACACGGCGGCCGTGCTGTACGAGGACCCGCGCGGCGGCGTGGACACCGCGGCCGCGCTGAGCGCCCTGTGGCCGCTGCTCCAGGCCTGCGGGGCCCCGGGAGCCGACCTGCGTCTGGGCGCGGGTGCCCCGGCGGCGGGCCCGGAGGGGCTGCGGGCCTCCCTGAGCCAGGCCCGCTTCGCCCTGACGGCGGCCGCCGAGGGGGAGGTCCGGGTGCGGGCGGTCGAGCAGCTGGACACCCTGGCGGAGCTGCTGTCGGGGGTGCCGGGGGAGGTCCGCTCGGTGTTCGGGACGGCAACGCTGGGGGCGCTGGGGGACGGGATGCTGCGGGAGACCCTGGAGGTCTTCCTGGCCCACAACTGCTCGTGGGCCCGTACGGCGGAGGCGCTCCACCTGCACGTGAACACCGTGCACTACCGGATGGAGCGGGTGCAGGTCCTGACGGGCCGTGACCTCTCGCGCCTGGACCACAAGCTGGACCTGTACGCGGCGCTGCTCTGCCGCTGACCGGAGGGGGCGGGCGCGGTCGTTCGGGCGGTCCTATGGGGGCGGTCCTACGGAGCGGTCCTACGGAGCGGTCCTACGGGGGCGGTCCCACGGAGCGGTCCTACGGGGGCGGGACGTCGACGTGGACCTCCGTCGACTTCACGCGGGCGATGACGCTGACGCCGACCGCGATGCCGAGTTCCTCCACCGACTCCCGGGTCACCACGGAGACGATGCGGTGCGGGCCCGACTGGATCTCCACCTGGGCGGCGACCGCGTCCAGCCGTACGGCGGTGACGATGCCCGCGAAGGCGTTGCGCACGGAGGTGCCGACGGCGCGGCCGGGTACGGGGTGCAGCCCGGCGGCCCGGTCCTTGGCGAAGGCGGCGAGCGCCGCACCGTCGACGGACCGGGTGCCGTCGGGGGCGCGCAGGGAGGGCAGCCGCCCCGCGTCGGCCCAGCGGCGGACGGTCTCGGGGCTGACGCACAGCAGGCCGGCTGCCTGACCGATCGAGTAGGACGGCACGCCCCGCAGCTTAGGGGGTGCCGGGCCGGCCGCCGCCGGGGGCGGGGCGGGCCGCCCCGGGGGCCCGGGGCGGATCGTCGCCGGGGGCATAGGGCGGGCCTATGGGCCCATCGGCCGGCGGGTCCTACCGGCGGCCGGCGGGCCGGACGAGGGTGGTGGCAAGAGCCTTCCGATGAAGCAAGGACACCATGTACACCCTCCTCTTCCTCCTGATCTCCCTCTGCGTGTGGGCGGTGTGGCGCGACTGGCCGGCCCGGTCCCGGCTGCTGCTGTGGGCGGGAACCCTGGCGCTCACCACGCTCGCGTTCCTCCCCCACCTCGACCGCGCCTTCGGCCTGAGCTTCTGAGGAGGAGCCCGTCATGACCGCCACCCCTTCCACCACCGCGGCCGTCGCTCGGGGAGCCGGCGTCCCGGGTCCTCCCGCGGCCCGGCTGTCCCACCGGCTCGGCCTCTGGTTCGCCCACGCGTACGTGCTGGGCATGTGCGCCACCATCGGCGGCGCGTACGTCTTCCAGTTCGGGCTGTGGGAGTACCCCTGCCCGATGTGCCTGCTCCAGCGGATGTTCATGCTGCTCAGCGCGGTCGGCCCGGCCATGATCGTGGCCCGGTCGCGCAAGGGCGCCGTCGGCACCGCGGAGTTCGCCTCCGGATGGGGTGTCGCGATCGTCTCGGCGCTGATCGGCAGCACCGTGTCCGCCTCGCAGGTGCTGATGCACATCGTGCCCCCGGACCCCGGTTACGCGGGTGCCCTCTTCGGGCTGCACCTCTACACCTGGGCCGCGATCACCTTCCTGGCCGCCGTGCTGGCCGCCGCGGTCAACCTGGTCCTGGCCCGCGAGGCGCAGCCCCTGGGCGCCGCCCAGGCCTCGCCGGCCCTGCGCCGGGCGGCCGGTTTCACCCTGGCGGTGCTGGCCTTCTTCGCGGTGAGCAACCTGGTGGCCTGCTTCCTCCTCCAGGGCTTCCACTGGCAGATGCCGGGTGACCCCACCTCCTACCGGCTGATCACCGATCTGCTGTGAGGGCGCGGGTCGTCCGCTCCAGGCTGGACGGGGGCCCGCTAGGGGGTGTCCGCAGCGGCGGGGACGCGGGTGAAGAGGCGGCCTGCGAGGTCCGCGCCGATGACGGCGCCCCGGCCGTCGCGGGTGAAGTAGCCGCGCTGGCCCGCCAGGCCCCCCTCGGTGACGACGTAGCCGTCCGTGCCGCCCGGGAGGAGACCGAGGCCCGCCGGGGGGAGGTCCGGGGGCAGCTCGGTGCCGGCCGCCGCGCGGATCTCGGGCTTGATCGCACAGGAGATGTCCAGCGCGGTCCCGTCGGTGGCGATGGTGAGCGTCATCAGCTCGTTCTCGTACGCGCCGACGACCTCCCGGGCGGCGGCCTCGTCGTACGGGAGCGGCTCGGGGGTCCGCTCGACCAGGCCGAGGTGGTTTTCGAGTGCCCACCGGACGGCGGCCTGGTTGAAGGCGAGCCCGCTGTCGGGGCCCGCGTTGGACAGGGCGACGACCGCGAAGTCGTGCTCGGGGACGATGAGCAGCTCGGCGAACTGGCCGTTGGCGGAGCCGCCGTGACCGGCCGTCGGCACGCCGTCGACCTCGCGCAGGAACCAGCAGACGCCGAAGGCGTCGCCGAGCGAGCTGCCGCGCAGCGTCACGGTGCGCACGCGCATGGCCTCCAGGTCCTGGGCGGGGAGGATCCGGGTGCCGTCGGGCGCGCGGCCGTCGCCCAGGTGGAAGCGGGCCCAGCGGAGCAGGTCCGCCACGGACGCGGCGGCACCGCCGCCCGGGTTGTCGGCCCGGCTGTCCTTCCACTGGCGGGCGAGGGCCTGCGTACCGTCCTCGGCGGTGTTGTGGCCGACGGCGAACCGCCGGGTCATCACGTCGCCGACGGCGAAGTGGGTGTCCGTCAGGCCCAGCGGCTCGAAGAGGAGGGAGGCGAGCGCCCGCTCGTACGTCGTCCCCGTGACCTTCTCGATGATCCGCCCGGCCAGGTTGTAGCCGATCTGGCTGTAGGAGGCGCGGGCGCCGGGGGCGGCGATCGGGGCGGAGGCGGACATGCGCGCCACGTACGCCGCGAGGGCGTCGTCACCCTCGCCGGTGTCGGCGTTCATGCGCCAGTCCAGGCCGGCGGTGTGGTTGAGGAGGTTGAGCACCGTGATCGAGGCCGCGGCCTCCTCGTCGGGGAGGACCAGCTCCGGGACGTAGCGGCGTACCGGGGCGTCCAGTTCGACACGGCCCTCGGCGACGAGGCGCATCAGGGCGGTGGCCGTGTAGGTCTTGGTCACCGAGCCCAGGGTGAACAGCGTCCGCTCGTCCACGGGCAGCGGGTTCTCGGTGCTGGTCACGCCGTGGCAGATGTAGTGCTCCTGCCCGCCGGCCCAGACACCGACGGCCACGCCGGGAACTCCGTACTCGGTGGCCGTCGCCTCGACGAAGGCGGCCAGCGCCTTCTGCCGGTCCTGGTGCCGGTCCTGCTGCTCCTGCTGCTCCTGCTGCTGCTCCTGCGACATGACGTTTCCCCCTGCGCTGCGACGGCGGTTGCGGCTTGCACTTTGTTCAAGTGGAGCTTAGGAGGCGGCTTGAACAAAGTGCAAGCGGTTTCTTGAACTTAGTGCAACTACTTCTTCAGGCGTGCCGTCAGTCCGTCGAGGAGGGAGTCGAGGCCGAAGGCGAACGTGTCCTCCGGCGCCTCGGCGTACTCGGCGGATCCGATGGAGTCGACCCGCTCGCGCAGGCGCGGGAACTGGCGGGCCGCGTCGACGGCCTCGCGCGTCACGGCGGCGAAGGCCTCCTCGGGGTCGCCGCCGTCGCTCGCGATCCGGCGCGTGAGGGAGGCGGTGGCGGCGGCGGGCGCGGCGTTGCCGAGCACGTACGTGAAGACGGCGGCGGAGGCGAGGTCCGCCTGCGGGCCGGTGAAGCCCGCCTTCTCGTAGACGGCGAGATTGTGGTCGTCGTGGCGGGCCTTGCCGAGGCCGTGGAAGAGGTGGGTCGCGAAGGCCTGCACGAGCCAGGGGTGGCGGGTGAACATCGCGTACAGGTCCGTGGCCATCGTGGTGGCCGCCTCGCGCCAGTCGACCCGGTCGAGGTCGGGGAGGCGGACCTCGTCCCAGACCTGGTCGCCGGCCAGGGTCAGCAGGTTGTCCTTGTTCTTGACGTGCCAGTAGACGGCGGTGGCGGCCGAGTTCAGCCGCTTGCCGAGGGCGCGCATGTTGAGGCCTTCCAGGCCTTCGGTGTCGAGCAGCTCGACGGCGGTGCGGATGATCTGTTCGCGGGTCAGCGTGTCGCGTGGCATGCGCTCACGATAGGCACCGCCACCCGTCTTGCACAAAGTTCAAGCGAGTACTTGCACGGTGTTCAAGTCGGTCGTACTGTTCTCGGTGTCAGGACTTGAACAAAGTAAAAGTCCCGGCGGGGGAAGCCCCCGTCATGCACCCGCCGCCGCACCCCGCCGCCGCAGCCGAGAAGGAGAAAGACCCGTGAACCCGCTCGCCCCCGCCCTTCAGCTCCTCCTCGCCGCCACCTTCTTCGTCGTCCCCGTCGTCGCCTGGTTCCGGGGCGCCGCGGCCCAGACCGCCGCCGAGGCCGAGATCCGGCGCCAGGGCCACGCCCCCGAGGTCCTCGCCCGGCACGGCATCGCCTTCCGCGAAAAGCCCTGGGAGTTCGCCCTCGCCCTCGGGATCGGCGTGACCCTCGCCCTGCTCGGCGCCCTGAACCTGGCCGGCGCACCGGCGGGCCGGACCCTGTCCTGGATCGTGGAGCCGCTGGTCCTCCTCGGCGTCGGGTTCATCACCGCCGGGCAGGTCTTCGCCACCGCCTACACCCGGGCCGCGTTCGCCCGCTCCGCCGACCCGGCCGTCCGGGGCGTCGACGCCGCGGCGCTGATCGCCGCCGCCGGCTCCGCCCTCCCGGCCTGGCTCCGCCCGGTGGTCCTGGCCCGCTTCGCCCTCGCCACCCTCGGCTCGGCCCTGGTCCTGCTGCTCCTGTGGCTGTGACCCGAGGCCCCAGCCCCCTCCACCCGCCGGACGAACCGAAGGGCCGGACCGCCGATGCGGTCCGGCCCTTCGTTCACACGACGTGCGGCGTCACTTCGTGCCGAACGCGTACCTGTAGGACAACTGGACGATCTCCCAGACCGTCTCCAGCTCCTCCGCGTTCCTCGGCCCGTACACGAGGACGACGTCCTGCACCGGGTGGTGCACCCCCCAGCCCGCCGCGATGACGTCCTCCTCGGCCTCCGGCGGGAGGGTCAGGTGGAGCGAACCGTCGTGGTGGGGGTGGATGTGGGCCCACTCCCGCCCGCGCTGGAAGGCCGCGGCCGGGCCCGTTCCGATGCCCTCGGGCAGGAAGAGCGCGCGGGCGTGCGGCACCGAGACCAGCGTGGGCGCCATGTAGACGTAGGGCAGCGAGCGCATGCGCCCCCACAGCTCCTCCTGCAGCATGATCGGGGAGATCTGGGAGCCCTGGCCGTGCGGGGCCGGTCCGAAGACCCTCGGCGCTGCGCCTGCGCGGGGAGTCAGCGTGAGCATGCGGTGTTCCTTTCCGGCCGGTGACCGGCTCGGGCGTAACGGGTCGGCGGAGCGGCGCCGTCGCGGCTCAGGCGGTCGCCTTCGTGGAGAGCTGGTCGAGGACCTGGAGGAGACCGGTGACGACCTCGGCGTCGTCGGCCGGGTGCGTCTCGGCGAAGCGGGTCCCCGACCCGGGCACGGAGAGCAGGGCCTGGTCGAGGACGGTGCCACCGGCGATGCCGGCCGACTTGCGGGCCTCGTCCTGCGCCCAGACGCCGCCGTAGCTGCCGAAGGCCGTGCCGATGACGGCGACCGGCTTGCCGGTGATCGCGCCGGTCCCGTACGGGCGGGACAGCCAGTCGATCGCGTTCTTCAGCACGGCCGGGATGGTGCCGTTGTACTCGGGGGAGACCAGCAGCAGCGCGTCGGCCCGGGACACCGCGTCACGCAGCGCCGCCGCCGCCTCGGGGACGGAGCCCTCGACGTCGATGTCCTCGTTGTAGAAGGGGATCGTGGCGAGGCCCTCGTGGATCTCGACGGAGACGTGCTCGGGAGCGTGCTTGACCGCCGCCTCGGCAAGCTGACGGTTGTGCGAGCCGGCCCGGAGGCTGCCGACGAGGGTGAGGACGCGGACGGTCATGGTCGGACTCCTTGGTGAGAGACGCATGTGGGGCGGAACTCGCGACGGACGGCGCGATCCCGGACCCGACGGTAGGGGCGGGCGCCGGACTCCCGCCGGAGCGACGCTTGAGGGCCAGGTCAGGGCGGGTGCCGCGGCCCCGTCCCGACCGTGGACGCGGGCGGCTGCCCCGGCCTGGCCGCTGCTTCCTACGGCCCGCCGACGTCCTGGAGCACCGGCATGACGCCGTGGACACGGGAGAGGGTGAAGAGGCGTTCGTCCCCCCGCAGCCGGCACCAGGCCTCCAGGTGGGGCGGGTCGAGCACGAGGCGGCCGAGCGTACGCACGGTCCGGTCGCCGGAGGTGGCCACGTACTCGACGGTGATGTCCTGACCGGTGTCGATGGCGTGCGCGAGCTGGCGGACGTCGCTGTACGACAAGTGCTTCGCCCACCCGGCGACGATCTCCTCGGTGTCGGTGCCGAAGGGGACCCCGCTGCCGAACGGGTCGGGATCCGGCAAGGTCGGCGGGGCGGCGAGCAGCCGGGCCGCCAAGGCGCTCGGGTCGACGACGGGGGAGGGGGAGGGGGCAGGGGCGGAGGCGGGGACGGGTGCCGCCGTGGTGCCGCGGACCGCGCCGCCGGGAGCGGTGTCCGCGCCGGTCCGTCGCGGTGCCGGTACGTGCGGGGCCGCCCTGCGCGCCCGGTCCCTCTCGATGCGCACGGTGCCGTCGGCATTCTCGCCGACCGGTGCGTAGCCCTCGGCCCGGAGCGCGGCGAGCGTCGCCTCCAGCGGGCTGCGGCTCACCAGCACCGTGGGCGCGAGCTGCCGAAGGCCGAGCGCGGCGAGCTTCCGGTGCGCGGCGAGCTCGGCCAGGAGCGCGGGCTCGCCGCCGTGGATGACGCAGGCGGCGGGGGCGATGCGCACGCGGCCGTGACCGCGGGCGGTGTCGGCGACGAGGTAGGCCAGGGCCTGGGGCAGCGGCCCGGCGGCGACGGCGGCCAGCTCGGCCGTGAGGCCGTCGGGCGAGTGCCCGGCGTCCAGGGCCCGGCGGACGCTGCCCGGACCGAACCGCCACACCGAGGCCGTCCCGCTGGTCTCGCGGTCGGCGACGGAATCCAGCAGCGCGGCGAGCTGCGCGGACGGCGTGCCCGTGACGATCGCTGTGAGGTCGGCGCCGATCCGGACCGTCCGGGTGGCCGTGGGCAGGAGCCGCCGGCACGCGGCGGCCAGCCCTGCCGCGCCGTCGTCCAGCAGGGCCGCACCGAGGGGGGACAGCGCGCCGCGCGCGAGCACGCCGAGCGTCTCGGCCTCGCGGACCAGGGTGGCGAACGGTGTCCCGTCCAGAGGTGACGGGTCGGCGAAGGGCCGGTACCAGGCCACGAGCGGTCCCAGGGCGGAGCCGGCGGCCGCGCCGTGTCCCGCCGGGAGCCGTGCCGCCGCGTGCAGCAGCCCGTGCCGGGCCTGCAGGCAGCCGCCGCAGGGAGGCGCTCCGGCGAGGGCGGGGAGTGCCTTGTCGTCCTCGTCGCGCGCCTGGGCCGGGGTGAGCCCCAGGCCGTGCCACGGCCGGAGCAGTGCGGCGAGCCGTTCGGCGGGCTCCTGTTCCGCCCAGGCGTCGTACGCCCCGGTGGGTGCCACGTGGTCGCCGTCCCGGGCCAGGAGCCCGGCCGCGTACGCGGTCTCCAGGGTGAGCCGTACGGCGGCGTCGTCGGCCTGGGCGGCCTTGCCGATCCGGGCCAGTTCGCGGGCGCCGATCCCGCCGGCCTTGAGCCGGGCCGGCGGGGACGCGGAACAGACGGCCAGGACCGACGCGGCCCGGGCGGCGAACGCGGTGGCGGCGGCCGCGGCCTCCCGTTCCACCTCGGCGGAGCCGATGGCGACGGACTCGACCTGCGGCGGAAGGGGATCGAACGGGGCGTGCCAGTCCGGCCCGCGCAGTGCCAGCGCGACTTCGACGGGCATGCGCGCGGGGCCGTACCGGCGGTGGTCCACGATCAGGAGCCCCCGGTCCAGGGCCCATTGCCCGCCGGGTTCGAAGTCGGGGCCGGGTGACCCGAGCATGATGAACCCCGACTGCCACGGGGCGGGACCTGCTCGACGGGCGAGCAGCTTCCGGGTGACCGCCGGTGCCCGTGCCACGAGGTCGGCGACGGTCCGCGGGTCGCCGTGGTGGTCCACCAAGGCCGCCACGCGCTGCCGCTTGGTGCCGGGGGGCTTGATGCCGAGGGCCACGAGCATGGCGCGCAGCTCCTCCGAGGCCGTGCCGGCCAGCAGCTCCTCCAGCGGGGCGTCCAGCCCCAGGGGCGCCTCCCACGCCCGCCGCAGGGCAGCGGCCATGTGGACGGCTCCGGCGTCGCCGTCCGCCCACACCAGTGCGTGATCGGCCAGGGCCTCCAGTACGGAGTCCAGCGCGCGGGACCCTTCGCCGTCCACCGCCCCCAGCAGCTGCGCCAGGGCACTCCGCGACGCCGTTCCGCCCAGGGCAGCCAGGGCCTCGGCCGCCTGCAGGTGCGGCAGCGTGAGGTGCGCCAGGGTGAGTGCCACCGACCCCGGGCGCTGGAGGCGGTCCGCGAGCTCCGCCACCGTGCGCGGCTCGGGAGCCGCCGCCGCGTCCGTGCGGGTGGCGAGTACGCGGGCCAGCCGCGGGGCATCGAGACGGCCCAGCCACTCCGCCAGCGTCGATGAGGACTTCACGGGGCCACCCCTCCATTCCGGGCCGCGGGAGCGGCAGGCACAGGGGGCCAGCATGGCGCATCCGCCGACGGCGCGGGTGCCGTACGCGTACCCGCCGACGCACTTCCGGGGCCGGTCCGCCCGTCACGGGCGCACCCGCGGAGACGCCCGCCATGGCGCCGGCCCCCCGGACGGCCGCGACGGAAACCGAGCGGGGAAATACCACCGGAGGGGGAAACGCCAGAGGGCCGGACCGCTTGCGCGGTCCGGCCCTCTGAGCTGGCGGAGGATACGAGATTCGAACTCGTGAGGGGTTGCCCCCAACACGCTTTCCAAATGTCCACAGGGCTGTCCGCTGAGGTCCGTACCCGGTCTGACCTGGTCCGAGACGACTCGGTGGGTAGCGGCCGGACCTGGGCGGGCGGGGCTGAATGAGACCAGAACTGAGACCATTCCGGGCTGCGGGCCGCGTAGCGGGGCCCGCGAGTGGGGGACCGGGCTATCAGCAGTGCTCGTTCAAGCTCGGATTCGGGCCGTTCTCGGGCCTCTCCAGGGTTGTCCGGCCTAGGGTGGTCTTCAGGCATGGGCCCGTGGACCACAGCGTGGAGGAGCCGATCATGAGCACTGCCCCGAATCTGCCGCTCCCGCCGCGCAGACCTGAGGAGCCTCATCCGCTTCGGACGATCCGGGAAATCCGGGAGTCTCTGCCCGAGCAACAGCTCGGACACTTCGATGCCGAGCTGGCCGACACCGACATCGATGCCTTGCCCGACATGCTTCACCGCTGGGCGACCCTGGGCAGCGACGGGTTCCTTGAGCGGCTCACGGCGGCCCCGTTCGAGGGCCTGGAGTTCGGGCAGCGGTCCTACGACGATGCGGCGGATGGCGAGTGATCTACCTGCTCGACACCAATGTGGTCGCGGAGATCACCACCCGGCCGAAGCCCGCCCCGGCCGTCGTCGCCTGGGCTCGCTCGGTTCCGTCTCCTGCCCTCTACATGAGTGTCATCACGGTCGCAGAGATCGAAGCAGGCATTGAGGGAGCACCTGATCCGGTGCGGCGTACGGCTTTCGAGCGGGCGCTCACAGACATCAGAGATCAGTACCGCGACCGGATCGCTGCCGTCGGCGAGCGGGAGGCACTCGCCTACCTCGCTCTTCACCGGAGGCTCAAGAGTGCCGGAACCAGCATCGATCCCCCTGATGCGCTGATCGCCGCCACCGCCCTGGCGAACGACTGGACGCTGGTGAGCCGCAATATCAAGCATCTGGCGCGATCAGGCGCACTCCTGCTGAACCCTTGGGAGTACGAAGGGTAGATCGTCCTTGAACATGGCGAACAATCCGTTTTACGCCAAATGAATGAGACCAGAACTGAGACCACGGAAATGACGAAGGACCCGGCCGCTGAGCGGTCGGGTCCTTCGTTTGCCCTGGTGGGCGAGTGCGGAGGATACGAGATTCGAACTCGTGAGGGGTTGCCCCCAACACGCTTTCCAAGCGTGCGCCCTAGGCCTCTAGGCGAATCCTCCGCCGCAAACAATACAAGACGTTGAGGGGTGCTCGCGAACACGATCCGGACGGGCGGTCCGGATCGGGTGCGGACCGGGTCCGGGGAGGGAGGGGTGTGGGGGACCGGCTCGATTCCGGGGGCCGGTATCCGCTAGGGTGGGGCCCAGCCCCTCACGTGGCGCTATCTCACCCAACTCCCCCAGGGCCGGAAGGCAGCAAGGGTAAGTGGGCTCTGGCGGGTGCGTGAGGGGCGCTTTGCGTTCCGGGGCGGGTCCGGGGGCGTCGGCGGGCCGCTGTTGTCGGTGGGCCCGGATAACCTCGTAGACGTGTCGTCCCTTGCGCTGTACCGCCGCTATCGCCCCGAGTCGTTCGCCGAGGTCATCGGGCAGGAGCATGTCACTGCCCCGCTGATGCAGGCCCTGCGGAACAACCGGGTCAACCACGCGTACCTGTTCAGTGGCCCGCGCGGCTGCGGAAAGACGACCAGCGCCCGCATCCTGGCGCGCTGCCTGAACTGTGAGCAGGGTCCCACCCCCGATCCGTGCGGGGAGTGCCAGTCCTGCCGGGACCTGGCCCGCAACGGCCCCGGGTCCATCGACGTCATCGAGATCGACGCCGCCTCGCACGGTGGTGTCGACGACGCCCGTGACCTGCGCGAGAAGGCCTTCTTCGGGCCCGCGTCGAGCCGGTACAAGATCTACATCATCGACGAGGCGCACATGGTCACCTCGGCGGGCTTCAACGCCCTGCTGAAGGTGGTCGAGGAGCCGCCGGAGCACCTCAAGTTCATCTTCGCGACCACCGAGCCCGAGAAGGTCATCGGGACGATCCGCTCCCGTACGCACCACTACCCCTTCCGGCTCGTGCCGCCCGGGACGCTGCGCGACTACCTCGGCGAGGTCTGCGGCCGCGAGGGCGCCAAGGTCGAGGACGGCGTGCTGCCGCTCGTCGTGCGCGCCGGCGCCGGTTCCGTGCGTGACTCCATGTCCGTCATGGACCAGCTCCTCGCCGGTGCGGCCGAGGAGGGTGTGACGTATGCCATGGCCACCTCCCTGCTCGGGTACACGGAGGGGTCGCTGCTCGATTCCGTCGTCGATGCCTTCGCCGCGGGGGACGGTGCCGCCGCGTTCGAGGTCGTCGACCGGGTGGTCGAGGGCGGGAACGACCCGCGCCGGTTCGTCGCCGACCTGCTGGAGCGGCTGCGCGACCTGGTGATCCTGGCCGCCGTGCCCGACGCCGCGGAGAAGGGCCTGATCGACGCCCCCGCCGATGTCGTGGAGCGGATGCAGGCCCAGGCGTCCGTGTTCGGCGCCGCCGAGCTCAGCCGCGCCGCCGACCTGGTCAACGCCGGGCTCACCGAGATGCGCGGCGCCACCTCGCCCCGGCTCCAGCTGGAGCTGATCTGCGCCCGGGTGCTGCTGCCGGCCGCCTTCGACGACGAGCGCTCCTTCCAGGCCCGGCTCGACCGGCTGGAGCGCAGCGGGCCCCCCGCCGCCGCCTTCGCCGCGGCGCCCGCCATGGGCTACGTGCCCGGGCCCGACGCACACGGCATGGCCCCGGCGGGCCCCGGCGGCGGTGTCGCCGCCGCGCGTGCCGCCGTACGGGGTCCCGTGCCGGAGCCGGCCGCGGCCCCGACCCCGGCCCCCGTGCAGGCCCCGGCCCCCGTACCGGCCCCGGCGGCCGCTCCGGCCGCGGCGCCCGTCCAGGCGCAGGCGGCCCCCGCGCCCGCCGCCGCCCCCGCGCCCGGCGCCTGGCCTGGAGCCGCCGCCCCCGGCAGCGGTGGCGCCGGCAGCGGAGCCCCCGCCGCCGGGGCCTGGCCCACCGCCGCCGCGCCCGGCAGCGGAGGGCCCGCGCGCACCCCCGCCCCGGCTCCGGCTCCGGCGCAGGCCGCGCCGGTCGCCGCGCCGACGGCCGCGGCCCCCTCGGCCGAGATGGCCGCCGGGGCCGGACAGGTCCAGGCGATGTGGCCCGGCGTCCTGGAGGCCGTCAAGAACCGCCGCCGCTTCACCTGGATCCTGCTCAGCCAGAACGCCCAGGTCACCGGCTTCGACGGGAGCACCCTCCAGCTCGGCTTCCCCAATGCCGGAGCCCGCGACAACTTCGCGAGCAGCGGCAGCGAGGACGTCCTGAAGGCCGTCCTGGCCGAGCAGTTCCAGGTCAACTGGAAGATCGACGCCGTGGTCGGCGGCGGCGGTGGCGGACCGGCCCCGGCCGCGCCCTCCTCGTACTCCTCCTACTCCGCGCCCGCCGCGCCCGCCTACAGCCCGCCCCCGGCGGCCCCGCAGGCGCCGCCCGCCCAGCCGTCCGTCCAGCAGGCCCCGCAGCCGCCCGCGTACCAGCCGCCGTCCCCGCAGCAGGCTCCCGCGCCGCAGCCGTCCGTCCAGCAGGCGCCCCCGCCGGTGGCCCCCGAGGACGACGTGCCGGAGGAGGACGACCCGGACCTCGTCGACAGCGCGCTGACCGGACACGACCTGATCGTGCGCGAGCTCGGAGCGACCGTTGTGGAGGAATACACGAACGAGTAGCCCCCGCTGATTGGGTGGCCGCACGAAACCGGCCGCACCGTCCGGGCTACCCTGGGCGGCGTGAAGGTCCTCGTCATCGGCGGCGGCGCCCGCGAACACGCCCTGTGCCGCTCTCTGTCCCTCGACCCCGACGTCTCCGCGCTGTACTGCGCCCCCGGCAACGCCGGCATCGCCGAGGTGGCGGAGCTGCGCCCGGTCGACGCCCTCGACGGCGCGGCGGTGGCCGCCCTCGCCGGCGAACTCGGCGCAGACCTGGTCGTCGTCGGCCCGGAGGCGCCCCTGGTGGCCGGGGTCGGCGACGCCGTCCGCGCGGCCGGCATCCCGGTCTTCGGCCCGTCGGCCGAGGCCGCGCAGCTGGAGGGCTCCAAGGCCTTCGCCAAGGACGTCATGGCCGCCGCCGGGGTCCCGACGGCGCGCAGCTACGTGTGCACCACCGCCGAGGAGGTCGACGCGGCCCTCGACGCCTTCGGCGCCCCCTACGTGGTCAAGGACGACGGCCTCGCCGCGGGCAAGGGCGTCGTGGTCACCGAGGACCGGGCCGCCGCCCGCGAGCACGCGCTGGCCTGCGACCGGGTCGTGATCGAGGAGTACCTCGACGGCCCCGAGGTCTCCCTCTTCGCCATCACCGACGGCGTCACCGTGCTCCCGCTCCAGCCCGCGCAGGACTTCAAGCGCGCACTCGACGGCGACCAGGGCCCCAACACCGGCGGCATGGGCGCGTACTCGCCGCTGCCGTGGGCGGACCCGAAGCTGGTCGACGAGGTCATGGAGCTGGTCCTCCAGCCGACCGTCGACGAGCTGCGCCACCGCGGCACCCCCTTCTCCGGGCTGCTCTACGCGGGCCTGGCGATCACCAGCCGCGGCACCCGCGTCATCGAGTTCAACGCCCGTTTCGGCGACCCCGAGACCCAGGTGGTCCTGGCCCGGCTGCGCACCCCCCTCGCGGGCGTGCTGCTGAACGCCGCCCAGGGCACCCTGAACGCCCTGCCGCCGCTGAACTGGAGCGACGACGCAGCCGTCACCGTGGTCGTGGCCTCCCACAACTACCCGGACACCCCGCGCACCGGCGACCCGATCGAGGGCCTCGACGAGGTGGCCGCCCAGGACGCCCCCGACGCGTACGTGCTGCACGCCGGGACCCGGCGCGAGGGCGACGCGGTCGTCAGCGCGGGCGGCCGCGTGCTCTCGGTGACGGCGACCGGTTCCGATCTGGCGCAGGCCCGCGAGAAGGCGTATAAGGCGGTCGGACGGATCAGGCTCGACGGCTCGCAGCACCGTACGGACATTGCCGCCAAGGCGGCCGAAGGCCGCTGACCAGCACGGCCGTCATGACGCGGGCCCGGGGGGGGGGGGGGGGGGGGGGGGGGGGGGGGGGGGGGGGGGGGGGGGGGGGGGGGAGGGTGGTGTGAAAGCGAAAACTCTCCCCCAAAGCACACCCGCCTGGGGGC
>NZ_JBWKEE010000005.1:39141-72266 GCF_056435605.1 Streptomyces sp. NPDC043896 | reverse complement strand
GGCAAGGGGGGTTATGAAAAGTGAAAGCACATGAGAGAGCTGTCGAAAGGGAGGGAAAAGGACAGAGGAAAAAAGAGACAGGGGATAGGGAGGTGGGGCCCCCCCCCCCCCCCCCCGGGCCCGCGCGTGCGTACGCGTGCGACTGCATCCGGCCGCCTTCGAACGCAGCCACCTTTACCCAAAGCCATTCCATCGGGTGATCGTCACCCGGACTGCCTGACGGCCGCCGCTGCCCCAACTAGGGTGCGGCGCAAGCATTCCGGCACATGGCCCACCGGCATTGCGATGTCAGTGGCGGGTGTCACAGTGGGGGAGTGAGCAAAGCCGCCGCAGGGCAGAGGGGGTGAGGTCCGGTCGTGTCCGGAACCGGTTCGATCGCAGAAGTGGGCGCGCCGTCCGCGCGTTCGCGGGCCCTCGCCGTGCTGCGGGTCCGCAGCAGGGCCATGGCAGCCGTGCTGCTGCCCGCCGCCGTCGCGGTGGTGCTCGTCGCCGCCCGGATGACGGGCCGGCTGGCCGGGGACCCCTGGCCGGTGGTGACCCTGGCCGTCTGCTCGGTGGCCGCGCTCGTGCTGCTCGTCGGCGGGATATTCGGCGCGGTGGTGCTGCGCGCGGGTCCCGCCGTGACCCCGACGGTGCCGCTGCCGGAGGCCGCCGCCCCCGACCTCTACCGCCTCGTCCGGGACCTCGCCGACCGGATGGACGTGCCCGCGCCGTCCGCGATAGCCCTGACCCCGGACTGCGACAGCTGGCTGGAGGACCGCACCCACACCGCCCACCGCCGGGGCGCCGGCATGGCCCCGGGCCCGGAGTCCGAGCCCGGCGCGGCCCCGGTGCTGGTGATCGGCTCGCCGTTCCTGTGGTGGATGCGGGTCGCCGAGCTGCGGGCCTTCCTCGCGCCCGTCGTCGCCGGTACGGGCCCCTCCGCGCACCCGGACATAGCCGACGCGCGCGGCTTCGTGCGCGGGCTCGACGCGGCGGTGGACGTCGGCGGCCGGCCCGGCCTGGGCTGGATCGCCCCTCCGGCCCGGCTGCTGCTGCGGATGTGCCGGACGGACGCCGCCGAGATGGAGCGCGGGGTGGCCGCAGCGGCCTCCGACCGTGCACAGGGTGTGGACTACGGGCTGCGCATCGTCGCCCAGGAGCAGGTCGGCCTCGCCTACGCGGGCTGGGACCGGCTGCTGACCAGGGTCGCGCTGCCCGCCTGGCGGATGGGCCGCTGGCCGGCCCACCTGGACGCCGGGGTGGTCTCCGCCCTGACCGAGCTGTCCCGGCGGGACCGGCTGGCCGAGGGGTTCGCCTCGCGGCTCGGCGAGCGCCCCGCCTGCGACCTCCTGGAGCAGCCCGGCGTGGTCGACGAGGCCGCCTCCCTGCTCGCGGCCCGGCTCTTCCACGGCGGCCCGGCCGAGGCGGGGCCGGACTGGGCGCCCGTGGACTGGGCGGCCTACCCGGAGGAGGTCGTGGACCGGAAGTGGCGCGCCGAGGCGGCCCGGCTGCACGCCGCGCTGGACGCCCTGACCGTCCCGGGCGACCTCGCGGCACCCCCCGCACCCGCCCAGGCCCGCCCGGAGGGCTCCGAGTCCCCCGCGGAGCCGGTTCCCGTGGCGACCGGCGCCCCGGCCCCGGCCCCCGCCCAGGCCGCGGCCGCGGGCCCCGGCGGCGCAGGCCAGAGCGGCCCCGGCACCCCGGCGGGCCACACCGCCCCCGCAGCCGCCCGCCCCGCAGCCGCCCGCCCCGCAGCCGCCCGCCCCGCCGACCGGCCCGGCCCCGGCGGCCAGGCGTCCCCGGGCGGGCCGACGCTGGAGCGGGTCCTCGGCTACCTCACCGACCCCGCCGGGGACGGCGCCGCCGGAGAGGCCCTCGCCGGGCGGCTCAGCGGCGACCTGGCCCGCGAGGAGCGCGCCGCCGGAGCCGCGGGGCCCCGGCCGCGCGGCGGTGCGGACACCCTGCCGCTGTTCCCGCTCCAGCCCCCGCGCAGCAGCCGGGACCTGCTGGCCGACCACGTCACCGCCCTGGTCTGCTGCGCCGCCGTGGACTCGGCCGGCGCCGGCCCGGGCCTGGACTGGCTGGACGGCCCGGTGCTGCTGGTCGCCGGCGAGCGCCGGGCGGACCTCGCGCCCCGCGTGCTCTCCCTCGTCGAGGACGGGGACCCGAAGCCCCTGCGCGACTGGCTCGCCGAGCTCGGCGTACGCCCCGAGAAGCCCGTCCGCCTCGTCTGAACCGGGCCTCGCGGCGCCCGGCGCCGGCCCCCGCCCAAGCGGCGCCTTGCGTTCCGGTCACGTCAATTCACGACGAACGGTGACGGAGTGAGTGCGTTATGTGATGTGCTTGGGACCGGTCGCGGAAGGGTGTCCGAAAACCCGCCGCGCACCTGACGGAAGCAAAGGCGTTCGGGGGAGCGAGGGAGGGGAGCGGTATGGGTGCGGACCAGATCCGGCGGTGGGAGTCAGGTGCGCTCGCGCACGCGGTGACCGATCCCTTCGGCCAGGGCCCCCTGCCCTGGTTCCGGGGCAGCGAGCTGTACTTCGACGACACCGGCCAGGTCGTCCCCTGGTACGTGGACCCGTCCCTCGCCGCGCCCGGCCCGGGCGCCCCCGGCCACGGCAGCCCCAACCACGGCAGCCCCGGCCGCAGCTCCCGGGGCGGCGGCCCCCGTACCGCCGACGACGTCCACCGCCAGATCAAGGGCTTCGCCTCCACCGGAGCGGTCGCCCCCGGCGAGGCCATCGACTTCCACATCACCGTCGACCCGCCCCAGCAGTTCTCGGTCGACGTCTACCGGATCGGCCATTACGGCGGCGACGGCGCCTCCAAGATCACCACCAGTCCCCGGCTGTCGGGCATCGTCCAGCCGCCGCCGCTCACCGCCGACCGCACCGTCTCCTGCCACCACTGGTGGCTGTCCTGGCGGCTCCAGGTGCCCTCGTACTGGAGCATCGGCGCCTACGTGGCCGTCCTCACCACCGCCGACGGCTACCGCTCCCACATCCCCTTCACGGTCCGCGACGACCACCCGGCCGACCTCCTCCTGTTGCTGCCGGACATCACATGGCAGGCCTACAACCTCTACCCCGAGGACGGCCGCACGGGCGCCAGCCTCTACCACGCCTGGGACGAGCAGGGCCGGCTCCTCGGCGAGCGCGACGCCGCCATCACCGTGTCCTTCGACCGCCCCTACGCGGGCGCCGGCCTCCCCCTGCACGTCGGCCACGCCTACGACTTCATCCGCTGGGCCGAGCGCTACGGCTACGACCTCGCCTACGCCGACACCCGCGACCTGCACGCCGGCCGCGTCGACCCCACCCGCTACCGGGGCCTGGTCTTCCCCGGCCACGACGAGTACTGGTCGGCCCCCATGCGCCGCACCGCCGAGCGCGCCCGCGAACACGGCACCTCCCTCGTCTTCCTCTCCGCCAACACCATGTACTGGCAGGTCGAGCTGTCCCCCTCCCCCTCCGGGGTCGAGGACCGGCTCCTGACCTGCCGAAAACGCCGCGGCCCCGGCCGCCCCAGCCTGTGGCGGGAGATCGACCGCCCCGAACAGCAACTGCTCGGCATCCAGTACGCGGGGCGGGTCCCCGAGCCGGCGCCGCTGATCGTCCGCAACGCCTCGCACTGGCTGTGGGAATCCACCGGCGCCGCCGAGGGCGACGAGCTCGACGGGCTGGTGGCGGGCGAGGCCGACCGCTACTTCCCGCGCACCCAGCTCCCCGAGCACCAGGACCGGATCCTGCTCGCGCACTCCCCGTACCTCGACGGCGAGGGGGCCAAGCGCCACCAGGAGACCTCCCTGTACCGGGCGCCCAGCGGCGCCCTGGTCTTCGCGTCCGGCACCTTCGCCTGGTCCCCGGCGCTCGACCGCCCCGGGCACGTCGACGAGCGGGTCCAGCGGGCGACGGCCAACCTCCTCGACCGGATCTGCAAGCGGGACTGAGCCACCCCCTGGCCGGGGCACGGGGGCCCGTACGGGAGAATGGTCCCGCGCTCGTACAGAACCACAGGGAGACCCCGTGCCCGGATTCGTCGAAAAGCCCGAGCCGGTGCAGGTGCCCGGCCTCGTCCACCTCCACACCGGCAAGGTCCGCGACCTCTACCGCGACGAGGACGGCAACCTCGTCATGGTCGCCAGCGACCGCATCTCCGCCTTCGACTGGGTGCTGCCCACCGAGATCCCGGAGAAGGGCCGCGTCCTGACGCAGCTCTCCCTCTGGTGGTTCGAGCAGCTCGCCGACCTCGTCCCCAGCCACGTCCTCGGCACGGGCCTGCCCGCCGGCGCCCCCGCCGACTGGGAGGGCCGCACGCTGGTCTGCAAGAGCCTCGACATGGTCCCCGTCGAGTGCGTGGCCCGCGGCTACCTCACCGGCTCCGGCCTCAAGGAGTACGTCCAGTCCCGGACGGTCTGCGGACTCGCCCTCCCCGAGGGCCTCGTGGACGGCTCCGAGCTGCCCGCCCCGATCTTCACCCCGGCCGCGAAGGCCGCCGTCGGCGACCACGACGAGAACGTCTCCTACGAGGAGGTCGCCCGCACCACCGGCGCCGAGACGGCGGCGCTGCTGCGCCAGACCACCCTCGCCGTCTACGGGCGCGCCCGCGACATCGCCCGCGAGCGCGGCATCATCCTCGCGGACACCAAGTTCGAGTTCGGCTTCGACGAGGACGGCACGCTCGTCGCCGCCGACGAGGTCCTCACCCCGGACTCCTCCCGCTTCTGGCCCGCCGACCAGTGGCAGCCGGGCCGCACGCAGCCCTCGTTCGACAAGCAGTACGTCCGCGACTGGCTGGCCTCCCCGGCCTCCGGCTGGGACTCCAAGGGCGAGCTCCCGCCGCCGGTCCTCCCGCAGGAGGTGGTGGCGCAGACCCGCGCCAAGTACGTCGAGGCCTACGAGCGCCTCACCGGTCAGACCTGGAGCTGACACGACGAAGGCCCCGATCGGTGATCGGGGCCTTCGACTCTGAGCGGACAACGCGACTCGAACGCGCGACATCCACCTTGGCAAGGTGGTGCTCTACCAACTGAGCTATGTCCGCCTGTGCGCCGTAGCGCGAGACCTACTATACCCAACCCCGCTGCCGTGCGAGACGCACTGCCGTGTGCCGGTTCTCCGCGCCGAGTTTCGTCGCCGCCGAGGACAGGTAGTTCCGTACGGTCCCCGGCGACAGCGAGGCCCGCTCCGCGATCTCCGCGATCGGCGCCCCGTCCGCCGCGAGTTCCAGCACCTCCGCCTCACGGGCCGTCAGCGGGGAGTCGCCCGCGCTGATCGCGTCGGCCGCCAACTCCGGGTCCACGTAACGCCCTCCGGCGTGCACGGTACGGATCAGCTCGGCCAGCCGCTGCGCCGACACCGTCTTCGGAGCGAAGGCCCGTACCCCCGCGGCCAGGGCCCGCTTCAGGTGCCCGGGGCGGCCGTGACTGGTCACGATCATGGTCTTGCAGTCGGGCAGTTCGGCCCGCAGGGACGTGGCGACGCTCACACCGTCCGCGCCCGGCATCTGGAGGTCGAGCACCGCCACGTCCGGCCGGTGCGCCCGGGCCATCGCCAGTGCCTCCGGCCCGGAGGCCGCCTCGGCGACGACCACGAGGTCGTCCTCCAGTGCCAGGAGCGCGGCCAGCGCGCCCCGGATCAGGTGCTCGTCGTCGGCCAGCAGTACGCGTACGGGGCTCACGCCCGCACCTCCACTCGTCGTGCGTCCAGGGGCACCTCGGCCCGCAGCCGGAACCGGCCGCCCTCGGCCGGCCCCGCCAGCAGGGTTCCTTCCACCGCCGCGAGCCGCTCGCGCAGCCCGGCGAGCCCGGACCCGGGCCGTCCGGCGGGTACCTCGGGCACCCCGTCGTTCTCCACCACCAGGGTCACCGCACCCGGGGACTCCACCTCCATCAGCCGGATCAGGCAGCTGCGCGCGTCCCCGTGCCGCAGCACGTTCGTGGTGGCCTCCCGCACCACCCAGCCCAGCGCCGACTGCACCTCCCCCGGCAGCGTCCGCACGGCCGCCGCGCGGAACTCCACCCGGCAGTCCACCCCGGCCGCGGTCAGCACCCCGCGTGCGCCCTCCAGCTCCACCGCGAGGTCCGCCTCCCGGTAGCCGCGCACCACGTCGCGCACCTCCCGCTGCGACTCGCGCGCGATCCGCTGGACCTCGATCATCTGGTCCACCGCCTCGGGGCGTTCGCGCCGGGCCAGCTGCACCGCCAGCTCGCTCTTGAGGGCGATCACCGCCAGGTTCCGTCCCATCACGTCGTGCAGGTCCCGGCCGAAGCGGAGCCGCTCCTCGGCGACGGCCAACTGCGCCTGGATCTCCCGTGCGTGGTCGAGTTCGTAGACGGTGCGCAGCAGCCAGCCGGAGAACCCGCAGGTGAAGGAGAGGAAGACGCCTGCCAGCAGGACGCCGATGAAGTAGCCGACGGCCTCTTCCGGGGGCAGGCCCAGCGCGGCGACGGTCGCCGCGGTCCCGACCGCGGTGACCAGCGGCACGTACTTCATGTGCTGGACCTTCTCCACGGCCAGGACGAGGGAGCCGCAGCCGAAGCAGGTCACCCCCACCACCAGGCCGGGGGCCACGGATTCGTCGAGGCTGCCGAACCGGCGCAGGAAGAGGAAGAGCAGTACGGCCCCGGCGGTGGCGGCCGTGGTCACCACCGCGAGCCGGACCGGGCGTTCGCGGCGGCCGCAGACGGCGTCGAGGGCCCTGGACGAGAGGAAGCCGACCAGGACCGCGTGGGCGACGACCACGCCGAAGGCGGCGAAGGCCAGCGGCTGCGGGGTGCTGTTCTCCGAGCTGTTGGCGCTTTCGGCGAGGGCGACGAACCCGAAGGACACGATCTCGATCAGCACGAACAGGTGGAAGGACCAGCGTGTGTACACCTCGACCTTCCCCGCACTGCTGCGCTTCTTCCACCACCCGGTCAGCTTCGACACGGTCCCGTCCCCCCGGCTCTTCCCTCTGGCTAGCGTCGCGGTTCCCAGCGGAACCACCGCTGGACAGCAAACACCGTGACGATCATCCAGGCCAGCGTGGTGAGCGCGGCCCCCAGCAGGTCGTACCCCGCCACCCCGCCGCTCCAGCCGGCCCGGACGAGCGTCATCACGCCGCTGAGCGGCAGCAGTTCGCACACCGAGGCCACCGCGTCGGGCAGCTTGTCCGTCGGCGCGAACACCCCCGAGCCGATCACCGTCACCAGGAACAGCGGCAGCGTGGTGAGCCCCGCGGTCTCCACGTTGCGGGTGAACGCGCTGGTCAGCGCGGCCAGTCCGGCGAGCAGCGGCAGCGCGGCGAGGACGCCCGCCGAGACCAGCGCCGGGTTCCCCGGCATCGGCGCGCCCAGTACGGAGGCGCCGGCGACGGTGAGGACGGTGATCTGCGCGAGCGCGATGACGGTGGCGGGGAGCGCCGTCCCGGCGAGGATCTCCAGGTCGCCGGCCTCTCCCGTGCGCAGCCGCTTCAGTACGAGCTCCTCGCGCCGGGCCACGTACGCGGAGACCAGGTTCATGTAGACGACGAGCAGCAGCACCATCCCGATGCCGCCGGTGAGGGTGCCCTCGGCGACGGCGGCGGCGGTGTCCCCGCTGACGGACGTGCGCAGGATGAAGACCGTCGAGGCGGGCAGCAGCACGGCCACGCTCAGCGCGGCCCGGTTGCGTACGAGCAGGGTCAGTTCGGAGCGGCCGAGCGCGGCGAGGCGTCCGGGGTTCAGGGTCAGCGTGCTCATCGGGTTGCCGCCATCGTGTCGTCGTGGGTGCGGCTGCCGGCGTCCTCGTGGCGCCGGGTCCGGGCGATCTCCAGGAAGGCCTCCTCCAGGGAGGCGTGGCGGGCGTCGAGCCCGGCCAGGGCCACTCCGGCCTCGTCGGCCCAGCGCAGCAGCGTGCCGAGGTCGCGCTGGAGCCGCTCGGTGCGGATCTCCACCCGCTGTCCGTCGGCCGCGGCGCGCAGGTCCAGCGGCAGCCGGGCCGCCGGGACCCCGGCGGGCAGGGTGAAGCGGATCCGGGAGGGCTGGGTCGCGGTCACCTCCCCGGGGGTGCCCGACAGGACCAGTTCCCCCTCGTGCAGGATCGCGAGGCGGTCCGCGAGCTGCTCGGCCTCCTCCAGGTAGTGGGTGGTCAGCAGCACGGTGGTGCCCTGCGCCCGCAGTTCCCGTACGAGGGCCCAGGTGTCCTGGCGGCCCTCGGGGTCCATGCCGGTGGTCGGCTCGTCGAGGAACAGCACCTCGGGCCGGCCCAGCAGGGCCAGCGCGAGGTCGAGCCGCCGCCGCTCGCCCCCGGAGAGCTGCTTGACCCGTACGGAGGCCCGCGCGGCCAGTCCGACCAGCTCCAGCACCTCCGCCGCCGGGCGGGCGCCGGTGGTGACGCCGCTCCACATGCGGACGGTCTCGGTGACCGACAGGTCCGAGGGGAAGCCGCCCTCCTGGAGCATGACCCCGGTCCGCGGGCGGACCTCGGCCCGCCGGGTGAGCGGGTCGAGTCCGAAGACGCGGACCTGCCCGCCGGTCGGGGCGGCGAGGCCTTCCAGGAGTTCGACCGTGGAGGTCTTGCCGGCGCCGTTGGTGCCGAGCAGGGCGAAGACCTCGCCGCGCGCCACGGAGAAGGTGACGCCGCGCACTGCTTCGAAGCCCCCGGCGTAGCCGCGGCGCAGTTCCTCTGCCTGGATCACTGTGTCGGTGGTCATGGCTCAAGCCTCGCGGCGGCCCGGCGCCGGGAGCAGTGCGCGCTGTCACCGCCGGGGATGACATTTGTCATCGGACGTGACGGTGGCCACAAAGGGCGGGGGCGGGTGGGCGGGGAATGGGGAAATGACGAAGGCCCCGATCGGAATCCGATCGGGGCCTTCGTTCTCTGAGCGGACGACGCGACTCGAACGCGCGACATCCACCTTGGCAAGGTGGTGCTCTACCAACTGAGCTACGTCCGCATCTCGCTACGACCGGGGCCGTTGCGATGCGAGCACTACTCTACCTGATCCACAACCGTGGTCGGTAAAGCGGTGCAGAGCGGGTGACAGGGATTGCACACTGCGCCTCCCCCCTGGAAGGGGGGTGTTCTGCTACTGAACTACACCCGCACGACTTCGGGGTTCTTGCCTTTCGGCCTCGCCCCTCGGCGTGATCCACACACTAGCCGATCGGAGGGGGTGCATGGCAAATCCGGGTCGGGGGACGGCCGGCGGGCGGCCGCCCGCCGGTCACGAGGCGGCCACCGGACGGTCAGTGCGCCGCTTCGTAGGCCGTGTAGACGGCCTTGGGGATGCGCCCGCGCGGCGGCACGTCGTGCCCGTGGGAGCGGGCCCACGCCCGCACGACCGCCGGGTCGGGCGCGATCGACGTCATCTTGAAGGTCTTCCCCGACCGGGACTGGCGCCGGCCGGCGGCCACGAAGGGCGCCAGGCTCTTCCGGAGTTTCTTTGCGTTGGCCGCATTGAGGTCGATCTCGTACGACTTACCGTCGAGGGCGAACGTGACCGTTTCCGCCGCTTCTCCGCCGTCGATGTCGTCGGAGATCGTGACTACTACGCGCTGCGCCACGGATATCGGTCCCTTCGTGCGCCGTCGCCGCCCGCTGACGTGCGGTGATGTCGCCTGTGTGGATGTTTCGGTGGAATGCGTCAAACTGCCGGAATCCCGGCTGTTTCCTTTGTACCGCGATTCCCATTGAATTGCGAAGCCCAGTTAATTCTCCCCGCGTGTCTCCTCGCAATCCCGGGGGCGTGGTTTTCCGGTGGATTTTGCGAAGCGTTGGTGAAGCCGAAACGGTGCGCCGATCGGCCCGCCGGGATATCTACCCGCGTAGAAATTTCGGGCGGGTACGCTGAGGGAACCGCCTTCGCACCAACCACCTCATCGGGAGTGCCAGTGGCACGCGTCGTAGTCGACGTCATGCTCAAGCCGGAGATCCTCGACCCCCAGGGCCAGGCGGTGCAGCGTGCACTGCCGCGCCTGGGCTTCGATGGGATCGCCGACGTCCGCCAGGGGAAGCGTTTCGAACTGGAGGTGGAGGGCCCGGTCGACCAGGCCGCCCTCGACCGCATCCACAAGATGGCCGAAACGTTCCTCGCCAACACCGTCATCGAAGACTTCACCGTGAAGGTCGAGGCCTGACGGTGACCACACGCATCGGAGTCGTCACGTTCCCCGGAACGCTCGACGACCGTGACTCGCTGCGCGCCGTCCGCCTCGCGGGGGCCGAGCCGGTCTCGCTCTGGCACCGCGACAAGGACCTGCACCAGGTCGACGCGGTCGTCCTCGCGGGCGGCTTCTCCTACGGGGACTACCTGCGCGCCGGAGCCATCTCCCGGTTCTCGCCGGTGATGGAGACCATCATCGAGCAGGCCAAGGCCGGTATGCCCGTCCTCGGCATCTGCAACGGCTTCCAGGTCCTCACCGAGGCCCACCTGCTGCCGGGGGCGATGCTCCGCAACAACCACCTCCACTTCATCTGCCGCGACCAGAAGCTGCGGGTGGAGAACGCGGACACCGCGTGGACCGGCGACTACACCGCCGGCCAGGAGATCTCCGTACCGCTCAAGAACATGGACGGCCGGTACGTCGCCGACGAGCGCACGCTCGACGAACTGGAGGCCGAAGGCCGAGTGGCCTTCCGGTACCTCGACGTGAACCCCAACGGCTCGCTGCGCGACATCGCCGGCATCACCAACGCCGCGGGCAACGTCGTCGGCCTCATGCCGCACCCCGAGCACGCGGTCGAGCCGCTGATCGGGACCGGCCGCACCGACGGCCTCCCGTTCTTCACGTCGGTCCTGAAGAAGCTGGTCAGCGCATGAGCCTCGACACCGTAAAGAACGCCACCGAGACCCCGGACGCCTCCCAGCCCTGGAAGGAGCTCGGCCTCAAGGAGGACGAGTACGCCCGGATCCGCGAGATCCTCGGCCGCCGCCCCACCGGCGCCGAGCTCGCCATGTACTCCGTCATGTGGTCCGAGCACTGCTCGTACAAGAGCAGCAAGGTCCACCTGAAGCAGTTCGGCGAGAAGGTCCCGCAGAACGACGCGATGCTCGTCGGCATCGGCGAGAACGCCGGCGTCGTCGACGTCGGCCAGGGCTACGCCGTCACCTTCAAGGTGGAGTCCCACAACCACCCCTCGTACATCGAGCCCTACCAGGGCGCGGCCACCGGCGTCGGCGGCATCGTCCGCGACATCCTCGCCATGGGCGCCCGCCCGGTCGCCGTCGTCGACCCGCTGCGCTTCGGCGCCGCCGACCACCCCGACACCAAGCGCGTCCTCCCGGGCGTCGTCGCCGGCATCGGCGGCTACGGCAACTGCCTCGGCCTGGCCAACATCGGCGGTGAGGTCGTCTTCGACGCCTGCTACCAGGGCAACCCGCTGGTCAACGCCGGCTGCATCGGCGTGATGAAGCACGAGGACATCCACCTCGCCAAGGCCTCCGGCCCCGGCAACAAGGTCATCCTCTACGGCGCCCGCACGGGCGGCGACGGCATCGGCGGCGTCTCGGTCCTCGCGTCCGAGACCTTCGACGACACCAAGCCCACCAAGCGCCCCGCCGTCCAGGTCGGCGACCCCTTCCAGGAGAAGCTCCTCATCGAGTGCACCCTGGAGATCTTCAAGGAGAAGCTGGTCGCGGGCATCCAGGACCTCGGCGGCGCCGGGCTCTCCTGCGCCACCTCCGAGCTGGCCTCCGCGGGCTCCGGCGGCATGCGCGTCGAGCTCGACACCGTCCCGCTGCGCGACGCGACCCTCTCGCCCGAGGAAATCCTCATGAGCGAGTCGCAGGAGCGCATGTGCGCGATCGTCGAGCCGCAGTACGTCGACCGCTTCATGGAGATCTGCGAGAAGTGGGACGTCATCGCCACCGTCATCGGTGAGGTGACCGACGGCGAGCGCCTGGAGATCTTCTGGCACGGCGAGCAGATCGTGGACGTGCCCCCGGGCACCGTCGCCCACGAGGGCCCGGTCTACCACCGTCCGTACGCCCGCCCCGAGTGGCAGGACGCCCTCCAGGCGGACGACGCGGGCGCGCTGCCCCGCCCGCAGACCTCCGAGGAGCTCCGCGCGCAGGTCCTCGCCCTGGTCTCCTCCCCGAACCAGGCCTCCAAGTCCTGGGTCACCGACCAGTACGACCGCTTCGTGCAGGGCAACACCGTCCTCGCGCAGCCCGAGGACGCGGGCATGGTCCGCATCGACGAGGAGTCGAACCTCGGCGTGGCCATGGCCACCGACGGCAACGGCCGCTACGCCAAGCTCGACCCGTACGCGGGCGCCCAGCTGGCGCTGGCGGAGTCGTACCGCAACGTCGCCGCGACCGGCGCCAAGCCGCTGGCGATCTCCAACTGCCTGAACTTCGGCTCCCCCGAGGACCCGGGCGTCATGTGGCAGTTCGCCGAGGCCACCCGCGGTCTCGCGGACGGCTGCCTGGAGCTGGGCACCCCGGTGACCGGCGGCAACGTCTCCCTCTACAACCAGACGGGCGACGTCGCGATCCACCCGACCCCGGTCGTGGCGGTCCTCGGCGTCATCGACGACGTCAACCGCCGTACGCCGATGGCGTTCGCGGAGGCCGGCCAGCTGCTGTACCTGCTGGGCGACACGGCCGAGGAGTTCGGCGGCTCGGCCTGGTCCCAGGTCGTCCACGACCACCTCGGCGGCCTGCCGCCGAAGGTGGACCTGGGCCGCGAGAAGCTGCTCGCCGAGATCCTCATCTCGTCCTCCCGCGACGGCATGATCGACGCGGCGCACGACCTGTCGGACGGCGGCGTGATCCAGGCGCTCACCGAGTCCTGCCTCAAGGGCGGCAACGGTGCGCGGATCGTGGTCCCGGAGGGCCTGGACGCGTTCACCTTCCTGTTCTCCGAGTCCGCGGGCCGCGCCATCGTGGCGGTCCCGCGCAGCGAGGAGCTCCGCTTCACCGACATGTGCGGCGCCCGCGGCCTGCCCGCCACCCGCATCGGCGTGGTGGACGGCGAGGAGATCGAGGTCCAGGGCGAGTTCACCCTCCCCCTGGCCGAGCTCCGCGAGGCCCACGAGGCGACGATCCCGGCCCTCCTGGCCTGATCCCGCCGCTGTTCCCGCGGGCCCCCGGCCGGTTCCGGCCGGGGGCCCGCGGCTTCGCCGGGCGAAGTACCGGGCCGGCGCACCGGGCCGGTGCCGCGGACCGCGGTGCCCCGGGCCGGTCCTCCGGCCCGGAGTAGGGTCGGGCCATGCCGCCCGCCAAGAAGAAGCCACGTGCCTACGACCCCGCGAAGACCCGCGCGGCCGTCACCGCGCAGATGGGTCATGTTGCCGCCGCCGTAGCGGAGTTGACCCCGGAGCAGCTCGCCCGGCCGACGCACCTGGGCGACTGGACCGTACGGGACCTCGCCGCGCACGTCGCCTGGATCGTCCGGTCGATCCCGGAGGCGGCCGCCCGTCCCGCGCCCGCGAAGGCCGAGGTGACCGTCCAGACCTGGCCGTTCGCCACGGCCCGGCTGGCCGGGGCGATCGACGAACTGGCCCGGGAGACCGCGGCCGGGGAGGAGCTCGGCCCGCTGTACGCCGAGGCCACCGCCCGCTTCCGGGAACTGCTCGCGGTCCTCCCCGACGACCGGCTCCTGGACCTCCGCGTCGGAGCCATGGCCTTCGGGGACTTCCTCGTCACCCGCACCGTGGAACTGGTGGTCCACACCGACGACCTGAACCGGGCCGCGGGACTCCGCATCCCCGTCGACCGGCAGGCCCTCGCGGCCTGTACGCGGCTCCTCGCCGACGCCCTCGCGGTCAAGGCCCCCGGCGGTTCCGTCGAGGTACGGGTGCCGCCCTTCGCGGTGGTCCAGTGCGTCGAGGGCCCCCGCCACACCCGCGGCACCCCGCCGAACGTGGTGGAGACCGACCCGCTGACCTGGATCCGGCTCGCGACGGGCCGCACCGGCTGGGCCGAGGCCGTGGACGCCGCGCTGGTCAGCGCCAGCGGCGAGCGCGCCGACCTGTCGGAGCTGCTCCCGCTGATGGGCTGAGCGGGGCGGGTGGAACCGGCCGGGCGCCGGCCCCGTCCCAGGGGCATGCGTACCCTCAGGCTCCTCACGACCGGCGCCCTGGCGCTCGTACTGGCCCTGACCGCGTGCGGTCCCGACGGGCAGGACAGCGGCGAGGCCGCCCTGACCGTGGAGGCGTCCACCACCCCGCCGGTGCCGGACGCCCCGCTCACCGTGACCGCGTGGACCGTCGGCTCCGTCTCCGGTGCCGCCGCCCCCGGCGACCGGGAGGCCCGCTTCACCCTCACCCCCGACGGGCGGGCCGGCGGCACCCTCGGCTGCAACCGCTTCAGCGCCGCGGCCACGGTGGACGGCCCCACCGTGGCCTTCGGCCCGCTGACCAGCACCCGGATGGCCTGCGAGGGCCCCGCCGGGGAGATGGAGCGGGCCCTGACCGCCTTCCTCGGCAGCGGCCCCCTGACCTGGAGGATCCAGGGCCGCACCCTCACCCTCACCGCCCCCGGCGGAGCCACCCTCACCGCGGAGGCGGCCTCCGCGGCGGAATGACCCCGGGGCGGGAACGGGCAACGGAGGGACGGGGGGCAGGCCGGCGTTCACGGCCTCCCAGGCCCCGCGCAGCTCCGCCGACCGGGCCGGCTCGGCGGCCGCCCGGCCGGCCCGCTCGCGCCGGTCCCGGGCGGCCCGGAAATCCCGCTGCTGCGGACCCGTTCCGCGGGCCTCGGCGGCGCCCGCCGGGGCGGCGCCCAGGCCCACCGCGGCGCTCGCCGCGGTCACCCCGACGGCACTTCCGAAGGCACGGCGGGACAGCTTGCCCTCGTACGAAGACACAGGTACTCCAGGGCGCGGCTCGGAGGCCCGGCCCCGGGGCGCGCAGGGGACGGCGCGCGGCACGGCGGAGCGGGGCGGGGCGGAGCGAAATCAGGAAAAGGGAGAAAGAGTTGTGACTACGCGGAGCAGCGGCAGATGGCGCTCGCGACACGGACCAGGTCTACGTGGCGGCGCTCGACGAGGGTGACGGCTCGGTCACCGCGGGGCCGCAGGGGCCGAGAGCCTGTACGAATTCCCTCGTAGCTGTCGACAAAGTGATCGGAATACGAGACGGGGCCGTCCGGTCACCCTCTGTGCTGTGAGATTTCCCGGGCATCCCCAATTCGGACCAGTGGTCGATCTCGCCTACACTCGGTGGTGTGCCTCGTGGTGATGGACGACTCAACCACGACCTGCTCCCCGGCGAGAAGGGCCCCCAGGACGCTTGCGGCGTCTTCGGTGTCTGGGCTCCGGGTGAAGAGGTCGCCAAGCTCACCTACTTCGGACTGTATGCACTGCAGCACCGCGGACAAGAGTCCGCGGGAATCGCTGTGAGCAACGGTTCCCAGATCCTCGTCTTCAAGGACATGGGCCTCGTTTCCCAGGTCTTCGACGAAACCTCTCTCGGCTCGCTCCAGGGTCATATCGCGGTCGGTCACGCCCGCTACTCGACCACCGGAGCCTCCGTCTGGGAGAACGCTCAGCCCACCTTCCGGGCGACCGCCCACGGCTCGATCGCCCTGGGTCACAACGGCAACCTGGTGAACACCGCCGAACTCGCCGAGATGGTCGCCGACCTCCCCCGTCAGGACGGCCGTGCCACCCAGGTGGCCGCCACCAACGACACCGACCTGGTGACCGCCCTCCTCGCCGGACAGACCGACGACGACGGCAAGCCCCTGACCATCGAGGAGTCGGCCGCCAAGGTCCTCCCCCAGGTCAAGGGCGCCTTCTCGCTGGTCTTCATGGACGAGGGAACCCTCTACACCGCCCGTGACCCGCAGGGCATCCGCCCGCTGGTCCTCGGCCGCCTGGAGCGCGGCTGGGTGGTCGCGAGCGAGACCGCCGCCCTCGACATCTGCGGCGCCAGCTTCGTCCGCGAGGTCGAGCCGGGCGAGCTCATCGCGATCGACGAGAACGGCCTGCGCACCTCGCGCTTCGCAGAAGCGAAGCCCAAGGGCTGTGTGTTCGAGTACGTCTACCTGGCGCGCCCGGACACCGACATCGCCGGCCGCAACGTCTACCTCTCGCGCGTCGAGATGGGCCGGCGCCTCGCCAAGGAAGCCCCGGTCGAGGCCGACCTGGTGATAGCGACGCCGGAATCCGGCACGCCCGCCGCCGTCGGATACGCCGAGGCCAGCGGGATCCCGTACGGCTCCGGCCTGGTCAAGAACGCCTACGTCGGCCGGACCTTCATCCAGCCCTCGCAGACGATCCGCCAGCTCGGCATCCGCCTCAAGCTCAACCCGCTCAAGGAAGTCATCCGGGGCAAGCGCCTCGTCGTGGTCGACGACTCGATCGTCCGCGGCAACACCCAGCGCGCCCTCGTGAAGATGCTCCGCGAGGCCGGCGCGGCCGAGGTCCACATCCGGATCTCCTCCCCGCCGGTGAAGTGGCCGTGCTTCTTCGGCATCGACTTCGCCACCCGGGCCGAGCTGATCGCCAACGGCATGACGGTCGACGAGATCGCCACGTCGCTGGGCGCGGACTCGCTCTCGTACATCTCGCTGGACGCGATGATCGAGGCGACCACCATCCAGAAGCCCAACCTCTGCCGTGCCTGCTTCGACGGCGAGTACCCCATGGAGCTGCCCGACCCGCAGCTGCTGGGCAAGCAGCTCCTGGAGAACGAGCTCGCGGGCGGCACCGACGCCGCCGACGCGCTTCGCCGCCCGTAGCCCCCGTGGGCCGGCCCTCCCCGGGCCGGCCCGGCTCCACCTGCGCCGAGCCCTGTCTTTGAGGCTTCTCCCGGGGCCCGGCACCACACGCAGCAACGACACGAAAGCTCTCGCCTGTCATGACAGAGAAGACCACCGGTGCCAGCTACGCAGCCGCCGGCGTCGACATCGAAGCGGGCGACCGCGCCGTCGAGCTGATGAAGGAGTGGGTGAAGAAGACGCAGCGCCCCGAGGTCCTCGGCGGCCTCGGCGGTTTCGCCGGCCTCTTCGACGCCTCCGCCCTCAAGCGCTACGAGCGCCCCCTGCTGGCCTCGGCCACCGACGGCGTGGGCACCAAGGTGGACATCGCCCGCCGGATGGGCGTGTACGACACCATCGGCCACGACCTGGTCGCCATGGTCATGGACGACATCGTCGTCTGCGGTGCCGAGCCGCTCTTCATGACGGACTACATCTGCGTCGGCAAGGTGCACCCGGAGCGGGTCGCGGCCATCGTCAAGGGCATCGCCGAGGGCTGCGTCCTCGCGGGCTGCGCCCTCGTCGGCGGCGAGACCGCCGAGCACCCGGGCCTCCTCGGGCCGGACGAGTTCGACGTGGCGGGCGCCGGCACCGGTGTGGTCGAGTACGACCGCCTCCTCGGCGCGGATCGCATCCGTACGGGGGACGCCGTCATCGCGATGGCTTCGTCCGGCCTTCACTCGAACGGGTACTCGCTGGTCCGGCACGTCCTCTTCGACCGGGCCGGGATGTCCCTGGAGCAGCACGTCGAGGAGCTCGGCCGCACCCTCGGCGAGGAGCTGCTGGAGCCGACCAAGATCTACTCGCTGGACTGCCTGGCCCTCACCCGTACGGCCGAGGTCCACGCGTACTCGCACATCACGGGCGGCGGCCTCGCCGCGAACCTCGCCCGGGTGATCCCGGACCACCTGCACGCCACGGTCGACCGCGCCACCTGGGCGCCCGGAGCCGTCTTCGACCTCGTCGGCAAGGCCGGCGGCGTCGAGCAGCTGGAGCTGGAGAAGACCCTGAACATGGGCGTCGGCATGATGGCCGTGGTCCCGCAGGAGTCGGTGGACGTGGCCCTGACCACCCTGGCCGACCGGGGCGTCGAGGCCTGGGTCGCCGGCGAGATCCTCGACCGGGGCGACCACGCCGAGGGCGCGACCCTCACCGGCAGCTACGCGGTCTGAGCAGCACGGAAACCCGGTCCGGGGCAGTGCCCTGGACCGGGTTTCGGCATGTTCGGAGCAGCCAGTGAGGCTTCAGCAGGAAGTCTGCCGGTGCGCCCACTGAGAGGATCGGTGCGTCAAGCCCCGCGACGGTGCGCCGAGGGGCCGGACTGCTCGTCCTCGTCCTCGTCGTCATCGTTGTACAGATCCGCGTACTTGGCGTACGGGTCGTCGTCGTCCAGATCGTCATCGACTTCGACCGGCGCGCCGATAGGCAGCGGCTCTGTCTGCGATGCGCCCAGCTCATTGGCCAGACGCGAGAGGTCAGTCCCGCCGCTGTTGTACTTCAGCTGGCGGGCGACCTTTGTCTGCTTGGCCTTGGCCCGGCCGCGCCCCATGGCTCGACCCCCTCGGTGACGGGGCTCGACGGCCCCAGAGTCTGACACGCGTTCATGGTTCGGAGCGGGCTCTCCGTGGAGAGACCGTCCGTAGGGGTTTAACGGTACCTGCTTCCGCGGCCATACGGTACGCCGCCCGCATGACGCGCCTCTCCACAGAACCAGCGGGACACCCCGTACTCGCTGGTCAGCTGCGATTTTAACGCTTTCCCAGCCGACGACCCGCCGAAGCGCAGTGAGTTCCGTCTCGCCGCGCTCCGGCGGGCCCCCGGGAGGGCTACGCCTTGCGTGCCGCGGCGCGCTCCGCGAGGGCGTCGGACATGCGCTGCTCGGCGATCCGGTCGGCCGCGGCGGCCGGCGGGATCCCGTCGGCCTTCGCACGTGCGAATATGGCCAGCGTGGTGTCGAAGATCTTCGAGGCCTTCGCCTTGCACCGGTCGAAGTCGAAGCCGTGCAGCTCGTCGGCGACCTGGATGACCCCGCCCGCGTTGACCACGTAGTCCGGGGCGTAGAGGATCCCGCGGTCCGCGAGGTCCTTCTCCACCCCCGGGTGCGCGAGCTGGTTGTTCGCCGCGCCGCACACGACCGAGGCGGTCAGGACCGGGACGGACTCGTCGTTCAGGGCGCCGCCGAGCGCGCAGGGGGCGTAGATGTCCAGGCCCTCCGTGCGGATCAGGGCCTCGGTGTCGGCGACGGCGGTGACCCGGCCGCCGGGGTGCTTGTCGAGGATCTCGCGGACGGACTCCTCGCGGACGTCCGTGATCACGACCTCGGCGCCGTCCTCCAGCAGGTGCTCCACCAGGTGGCGGCCGACCTTGCCGACACCCGCGACGCCGACCTTGCGGCCGCGCAGGGTGGGGTCGCCCCACAGGTGCTGGGCGCTGGCGCGCATGCCCTGGAAGACGCCGTACGAGGTGAGGACCGAGGAGTCGCCGGCGCCGCCGTTCTCGGGGGAGCGGCCGGTGGCCCAGCGGGTCTCGCGGGCGACGACGTCCATGTCGGAGACGTACGTGCCGACGTCGCAGGCGGTGACGTAGCGGCCGCCCAGGGAGTCCACGAACCGGCCGTAGGCCAGCAGGAGTTCCTCGCTCTTGAGGACGGACGGGTCGCCGATGATGACGGCCTTGCCGCCGCCGAGGCCGAGACCGGCGAGGGCGTTCTTGTACGACATGCCGCGCGAGAGGTTGAGCGCGTCGCGGACGGCTTCCTCGTCGGAGGCGTACGCGTGGAAGCGCGTGCCGCCGAGGGCCGGACCCAGGGCGGTGGAGTGGATGGCGATGACGGCCTTGAGGCCCGTGGCTCGGTCCTGGCACAGCACGACTTGCTCGTGGCCGCCCTGTTCCGAACGGAACAGGGTGTGCAGGACGCCGTCGGTCATTTCGGTCACGGTGGTGACTCCCATGGAAGAGATGCGGCGGAAAGACGCCCGCCCTGCGGGTGGGGGAGGGCGTACTGGGAGCAGAGTAAGACCTGCGGCGCGCGGGGGTAGTCCCTGTCCGGGGATCGGAACACTCCTGTGTTACGGCGCCCGGAGGTGAGCCGGACCGCCGAAAAGGGGAGGACGGGTGCGTGAGCGAATCCCCACGGCCCGCGCCGGCCGTCCCCTACGCCACCTACCTGCGCGTGTACGAACCCCTGGCGGCGTTCACCGAGCCGGAGCGCACGCACTGGGCGGCCTACGCCCGGCGCGGGGCCGCCCCGACGGCCCAGGACGAACTGCGGCGCTCGCTGTCCGATTTGGTGCGGGTTCCCGTGGTCGGCGTCCCGGCGCACGAGAGCGGGGACGCCTTCACCGCCGAGCTGGACGGGGTGCTGCTGGTCTGCCCCTGGCGGACCCGGCTGCGCGGCTGGCTGGCGCTCCAGGAGCTGGTCGCCGACTTCCCGCGCCCGGTGCTGGACGCGGCGCTGCCGCCGGAGCAGCGGCGCCGGGCCGCCGAGGCGTACGAGGTCTGGCGGGAGCGGAACCCGGACGCGCGCCCGTGGATCCGTACCGGGGTGTGGCAGGTGCCGCTGCGCTGGTTCGTGCTGGTGGCGGACGAGGAGCGGGAGTACCTGCCGGGCGAGCGGCTGCGCTACCGGACGCCGATGGTGCAGGCCCGGCGGCGCCTCGCGCGGGCGCTGCGGACGCTGCGCGAGGCGGAGGGGTACGGGCCGCTGGCGGACGGGCTGGTGGAGGTCGGCGGCTGGCTGGAGGAGTTCCATCCGCGGTCGATGGTCGAACTGGACTACGGGGGGCTGCTGCACGCGCTGCCGGCTGACGGCCTGGCCGGGGACCGTTCGGCCCGCGACCTGGCGGAGGGGATCGCGGCCCTGCGGGCGGGGGACCACGAGGGTGCTTCGCAGGTGTACGCGGAGCTCTCGCTGCGCTGGCGGGCGGTCAGGGAGAGGCTCTTCGCGAACTAGGGGGGCTTTGGCCCTTTCGGAACCCGGGGCGGGTGGGGATCATGTACGAATCCCGTTCGGTACCCGTTCGGCCCCTCGCGTATCGCCCGTATCGGTTGTCATCGGCCGATCGGTCACAATACGCAGATCAGGGGTTCGATCACCGCATTAAGGTCTTAGGCCCAGGACCTACGTCCCGATACGGGCCATTGGCCCAAGCGTGACGGAACGCACTATCCACACCCTTGCGCCCTTCCCCTACCCTCGTGCCAAAATAGGACAAGGAGTCCGGGGAGGGTTCCTTCCGCCCAACTATGGTCGGAATGCTCGGTATTGCACTCTATGGGGGGTCTGACGACTCCTGATCGCTCTGTGACTGATCGTCACAGTGGGGTGACTGTCCGTTATAGGGCGGTCCATCGGCTTCCGCCGCTGATGAACACCTCGGAGGGCAATTCCATCGGTTTGGCCGTCGAGGCTGGACGGATGGTGTAGTTGTAGTGCCGAGGACAAGCCGTTCGTCCTATAACCGACTCGGCCTGCGTATGTCCATTTCGGGCAACGCGGGCCAAGGTGCAGAATTTAGAGGAAAGAACCGAGATTGGTTCGGTTCTCCCGAGGAGGCCGCTCATGACCGCTCGCACCCCTGATGCCGAGCCGCTGCTGACCCCGGCTGAGGTTGCCACGATGTTCCGCGTGGACCCGAAGACGGTCACCCGCTGGGCCAAGGCTGGCAAGCTCACGTCCATCCGCACCCTGGGTGGACACCGCCGTTACCGCGAGGCCGAGGTTCGCGCACTGCTCGCGGGAATTCCGCAGCAGCGCAGCGAGGCCTGAGGTCCCGCAGCACCACCGCATTAACGGGTACGTGTCGGATCCCCCAATCCGATGAAACCCACAAGGCTTCATCGGCTGGGCCTGCCCCAACAGGCTCACTGCCGCGACCGCGCTGGACTCCGCCGGGTCCAGCGCGGTCTTTTTTATGCCCCGGACCGGTTCGGGCCCCGTCGTCCCCGGGCGCCGGCGGGGTAGGTGCCATTGCACATATTAAATCGAGCGTGCGTAGGGGTCCGATAAGTGTGCGAGTCTCGGGAACTCGTGTGGTGACTCCCGTCACAGGCGATGTCTCTCGCGTATCCGGCAATGCGTCCCGCACAGGGGATCGCGGGCGGAGAGCCTCATGCGAACGGGGGATTTTTCCCCTCTGTACCCTCTGCGTGTCCGGCCCGGCTGGAGGGCCCCTGGAAGCCCCCCGGGCCCCGTCGGCGGCCCCGGAGGCGCCGAGGCGGCGCGGAGGCCGCAGGAAGGCCGTCAGGGGCGTTCCGGGCCCCGGGTGATCACGGCCCCCGGGTGATGGCGGGGTGGGGAGGGGGGTGGGACGGGGTGGTGGACGGAGTTGGCGGGGGAGCGGCGGCGGCCCGCCCCACCCGGCCCGGCCGTACCCGAACACGCGTCAGGGCCCGTATCCCTCGCGGGATACGGGCCCTGACGTTTCTGCGATCCTGACGGGACTTGAACCCGCGACCTCCACCTTGACAGGGTGGCGAGCTAACCAACTGCTCCACAGGACCTTGATTCGCGGCCGATCGGCGCGGCTGCGAATCAGACTGTACAGCAGGTCAGGGGGTGCGGTCGAACCCGATCACGGCGCAGCCGCGTCCACCGCCTTCACGATCCGCTTGTCGGAGATCGGATACGCCGTCCCGAGCGCGTGCGCGAAGTAGCTCACCCGCAGTTCCTCGATCATCCAGCGGATCTCGGTGACCGCCTCCGGCACGGGCCGGCCCTGCGGCAACTGCTCCAGCAGCCACAGGTATTCGTCCCGCATCTCGTGGACCTTCTGCATGCGCGTGGTGTCGCGCTGGGCGCCCGTGGGCATCTGCTGGAGCCGCCGGTCGGCCGCCACCAGGTAGCGCATCAGGTCCGGCAGCCGCCTCAGCCCGGTCAGGGTCACGAACCCGGCCGGCATCAGGGCCGCCAGCTGCGCCTTCACGTCCGCGACGTTCGCCATCAGGGCGAGGCTGCCGGTGGCCTTCAGCCGCCGCTCGCAGGCCTGCCAGGCCGCCAGGACCTGCTGCACCTGGCCGACGGTCCGCACCGTCGTGTCCACCAGGTCGGCCCGGACCTTGTCGTAGAGCCGGCGGAAGCCCGCCTCGTCCCAGGCCGGGCCGCCGTGGTCGGCGATCAGCTTGTCGGCGGCCGCGGTCGCGCAGTCCTCGAACAGCGCCTGGACGGAACCGTGCGGATTGCGGGACAGCGCCAGCTTCTGCTGGTTGGACAGCTTGTCCGAGGCGAACTTCGCCGGGTTCACCGGGATGTTGAGCAGGATCAGCCGCCGGGTGCCCAGCCACATCGCCTGCTGCTGCTCGGCCTCCGTGTCGAAGAGCCGCACGGCGACGCTCGTCCCCTCGTCCACCAGCGCCGGGTACGCCTTCACCGGCTGCCCCGCCCGCCGGGTCTCGAAGACCTTGACCAGGGAACCGATCGTCCAGTCGGTCAGCCCCGAGCGCTCCAGGGACTCCCCGCCCGCACGCTCGGCGGTTGCGGCCGCCGCCTTGGAAAGGGCCTGGCGGGCCTTCGGCTTCAGCTTCAGCCGCAGGGCCTCCAGGTCCTTGTCCTCGGCGATCTTGCGGCGCCGCTCGTCGACGATCCGGAAAGTGATCTTCAGGTGGTCCGGGATCCGGGAGAGGTCGAAGTCCTCCGCCCGGACCGGAACCCCCACCATCCGGTGCAGCTCACGCGCCAGCGTCACCGGCAGCGGCTCCTGGAGGGGGTGCGAGGTCTCCAGGAAGCGGGTGGCGTAGTTCGGCGCGGGCACGTAGTGCCGGCGGATCGGCTTCGGCAGCGAGCGGATCAGCTCGGTGACGACCTCCTCGCGCAGACCCGGGATCTGCCAGTCGAAGCCCTCCTCGGTGACCTGGTTCAGCACCTGGAGCGGAACGTGCACGGTCACACCGTCCGCGTCCGCCCCCGGCTCGAACTGGTACGTCACCCGGAACTTCAGCTGCCCCTGCCGCCAGGAGTCCGGATAGTCGGCCTTGGTGACCCCGGCCGCCTTCTCCGTCAGCAGCATCTCGCGCTCGAAGTCGAGGAGTTCGGGCTCCTCGCGCCGCTTGTGCTTCCACCAGGAGTCGAAGTGCGCACCCGAGACCACGTGCTCGGGGATGCGCTGGTCGTAGAAGTCGAACAGGGTCTCGTCGTCCACGACGATGTCGCGGCGCCGCGCCCGGTTCTCCAGCTCCTCGACCTCGGTGAGCAGCTTGCGGTTGTCGGCGTAGAACTTGTGGTGCGTACGCCAGTCACCCTCGACCAGGGCGTTGCGGATGAACAGCTCCCGCGACACCTCCGGGTCGATCCGGCCGTAGTTGATCTTCCGCTGGGCGACGATCGGCACGCCGTACAGCGTGACCTTCTCGTACGCCATCACCGCGGCCTGGTCCTTCTCCCAGTGCGGCTCGCTGTACGTGCGCTTGATCAGGTGCTGCGCCAGCGGCTCCACCCACTCGGGCTCCACCTTGGCGTTCACCCGCGCCCACAGCCGCGAGGTCTCCACCAGCTCCGCCGACATCACGAACTTCGGCTGCTTCTTGAACAGCGCCGAACCCGGGAAGACCGCGAACTTCGCCGACCGCGCGCCCAGGTACTCGTTCTTGTCGGTGTCCTTCAGACCGATGTGCGACAGCAGACCGGCCAGCAGCGAGATGTGGATGTTGGTCTCGGCGCCGTCCGCCTCGTTGACGTGGATGCCCATCGTCTTCGCGACCGAGCGCAGCTGCGCGTAGATGTCCTGCCACTCGCGGATCCGCAGGAAGTTCAGGTACTCCTGCTTGCACATCCGGCGGAAGGAGGACGAGCCGCGCTCCTTCTGCTGCTCACGGACGTAGCGCCACATGTTCAGGTACGAGAGGAAGTCGCTCGTCTCGTCCTTGAACCGGGCGTGGTTCTGGTCCGCCTGCGTCTGCTTGTCCGACGGCCGCTCGCGCGGGTCCTGGATCGACAGGGCCGCCGCGATGACCATGACCTCGCGGACACAGTTGTTCTTGTCCGCCTCCACGACCATGCGGGCCAGCCGCGGGTCCACCGGCAGCTGGGACAGCTGCCGGCCCATGGGGGTGAGCCGCTTCTTCGGATCCTTCTCCGCCGGGTCCAGCGCCCCGAGCTCCTGGAGCAGCTGCACGCCGTCACGGATGTTGCGGTGGTCCGGCGGGTCGATGAAGGGGAACTTCTCGATCTCGCCGAGCCCGGCGGCGGTCATCTGGAGGATGACGGAGGCCAGGTTCGTCCGCAGGATCTCCGCGTCCGTGAACTCCGGACGGGCGTTGAAGTCGTCCTCCGAGTACAGCCGGATGCAGATGCCGTCGCTCGTACGGCCGCAGCGGCCCTTGCGCTGGTTGGCGCTGGCCTGGCTGATCCGCTCGATCGGCAGCCGCTGCACCTTCGTGCGGTGGCTGTAGCGGGAGATGCGGGCCGTACCCGGGTCGATCACGTACTTGATGCCGGGGACCGTCAGGGAGGTCTCGGCGACGTTCGTCGCGAGGACGATCCGGCGGCCGGTGTGCTGCTGGAAGACCCGGTGCTGCTCGGCGTGCGAGAGCCGTGCGTACAGCGGCAGCACCTCGGTGAACCGCAGCTTCTTCTTGATCAGCGCGTCCGCGGTGTCTCGGATCTCGCGCTCGCCGGAGAGGAAGACCAGGATGTCGCCCGCGCCCTCGTTCTGGAGCTCGTCGACGGCGTCGCAGATCGCGGTGATCTGGTCGCGGTCGCTCTCCTCGGAGTCCTCTTCCAGGAGCGGCCGGTAGCGCACCTCGACGGGATACGTGCGGCCGCTGACCTCGACGATCGGAGCGTCGCCGAAGTGGCGGGAGAAGCGCTCCGGGTCGATGGTCGCGGAGGTGATCACGACCTTCAGGTCGGGGCGCTTGGGGAGCAGCTGGGCCAGGTAGCCCAGCAGGAAGTCGATGTTGAGGCTCCGCTCGTGGGCCTCGTCGATGATGATCGTGTCGTAGGCGCGCAGCTCGCGGTCCGTCTGGATCTCGGCGAGCAGGATGCCGTCCGTCATCAGCTTCACGAAGGTCTCGTCCGGGTTCACCTGGTCGGTGAAGCGGACCTTCCAGCCGACCGTCCGGCCGATCTCCGACTTCAGCTCCTCGGCGATCCGCTCCGCGACCGTGCGGGCCGCGATCCGCCGGGGCTGGGTGTGCCCGATCATGCCCCGGACACCGCGCCCCAGCTCCATGCAGATCTTGGGGATCTGCGTGGTCTTGCCGGAGCCCGTCTCGCCCGCGACGATCACGACCTGGTGGTCGCGTATCGCCTCGGCGATCTCGTCCTTCTTCTGGCTGACGGGCAGGTTCTCGGGATACGTGACCTCCGGCATGCGCGAGGCACGGCCGGCCAGCCGCGCGGCGGCCTTCCCGGCCTCGGCGGCGATCTCGTCGAGCACGGCCTGCCGGGCCTCGGGCTTGCGGATGCGGCGGGCGCCCTCAAGGCGGCGGCCGAGGCGGTGCGCGTCACGGAGGGAGATCTCACCGAGAAGCGTCTGCAGGGCGGCGAAGGAAGTAGACATACCTGATCGAGGATCTCACCTGGGCCGGGCGGGTGGCGAACGCATTTGTGCCCCTCCCCGTACCATTTCGGGACGAGTCCCCCGGTCGAGCGAGTGAGAGGCAGCCCACCCTTGTCCTCCCGTCCCCGCGTGTGGCGCCCGTGGGCCGCCGCCGGGCTCGCGGTGGTCCTGGGCCTCTTCGCCCTCGCCCTTGCCCTGGCCGGGCACGTACGGGCGGCCCCTGTCGCGGCGGCGCCTGCCTTGGTTGGGCCTGTCGTGGCGGCGCCTGCCTTGGCCGGGCCTGCCTTGGCCGGGCCTGCCTTGGCCGGGCCTGCCTTGGCCGGGCCTGCCTTGGCCGGGCCTGCCTTGGCCGGGCCTGCCTTGGCGGCGCCTGTCGGGGTCGCGCCTGTCCTGGTCGCGCCCGTTCCGGCCGTGTCCGTCCAGGTCCCGCCCGTCGCGGCGGCCCCGGACCGGGGTCCGGCCGGTGCGCCCGTTTCCTCGTGGGCCGCCGCCGGGGCGGACCGTGCCTCCGCGTGGGGCCAGGAGCGGGGGCCCGCCTGCGCACCCGACTCCCCCGGGCACGGGAAGGGCCCGCTCGTGCCGCCCCGGGCCGGGCAGGACCAGGCGCAGCTCGCGGCGCCGGCGGCCCGCCCCGCGCCCGAGGCGGCGGGGCCGGACCGGGGGGAGCGCGTACGGGTGCCCGTACGCGGGCCCGGTCAGCGGGCTCCATCGCCGGAGGAGCTGTCCGTGATGCGGGTGTAGGGGGAGCCGCACCACCGTTCCCCTTCACCACACGCAGCTCTGGAGCACCCTCATGTCCCGCTCGTCCCGCAAGCCCCTGCTGATCTCCGCCGGGGTCGCGCTCGCCACCGTCACCCTCGGCCTGGTCTCCTGGCAGGCCACCGCCCCCGAGGAGAAGCGCCGCGACACCTCCGCCTCCGCCTCCCGGTCCGCCTCGGCCGCGCCCCGCACCGACCCCGCCGCCGAGCTCAAGGCGCTGGCCCGCCGCGACGCCGGGGACAAGCTCGCCGTGGGCCGCCCCGACGCGCCCGTCGTCCTGATCGAGTACTCCGACTTCAGGTGCGGCTACTGCGGCAAGTTCGCCCGCGACACCGAACCCGAACTGGTGAAGAAGTACGTCGAGGACGGCACCCTGCGCATCGAGTGGCGCAACTTCCCGATCTTCGGCGCCGAGTCCGAGGCCGCCGCCAAGGCCGCCTGGGCCGCCGGGCAGCAGGACCGCTTCACCGCCTTCCACGCCGCCGCGTACGCCGAGGACGCCAAGGCCAAGGGCTTCGGCGAGGAACGCCTCGTGGAGCTGGCCCGCGAGGCCGGAGTCCCGGACCTGGAGCGCTTCAAGCGCGACATGGCCGGCGAGCAGGCCGCCGCCGCCCTGCGCAAGGACCAGGAGGAGGGCTACCGCATCGGCGTCCAGTCCACCCCGTCCTTCCTCGTCAACGGACAGCCCATCGCCGGCGCCCAGCCCCTGGACGCCTTCACCGCCGCCATCGCCAAGGCCAAGGCGGCGGCCCAGCGGTGACCGGCATCGGATACCTGGCCGCCCTGCTCGGCGGCCTCCTCGCCCTGCTCAGCCCGTGCAGCGCCCTGCTGCTGCCCGCCTTCTTCGCGTACTCCATCGACTCCCGCTCGCGGCTCCTGGCCCGCACCGGGATCTTCTACGCGGGTCTCGCGAGCACCCTCGTACCGATGGGCGCGGCGGGCTCCTACGCGGGCCGCTTCTTCCACGGCAACCGCGACCTGCTCGTCCTCGCCGGAGGCTGGCTGATCATCGCGCTCGGCCTCGCCCAGGTCCTGGGCCTCGGCTTCGCCTCGCGGCGCGTGTCCGAGCTGTCCGGCCGGATCCGCCCGACCACCGCCCTGTCGGTGTACGCCCTCGGCGCGGTCTACGGGCTGGCCGGCTTCTGCGCGGGCCCCATCCTCGGCAGCGTCCTGACGGTGGCGGCGGTCAGCGGCAGCCCGGTCTACGGCGGCCTGCTGCTGGCGGTGTACGCGCTGGGCATGGCCGTACCGCTGTTCGTGCTGGCCCTGCTCTGGGAGCGCTTCGACCTCGGCCGGCGGCGCTGGCTGCGCGGGCGGGCCTTCCGCGCGGGCCGCCTCGAACTGCACACGACCTCGCTGCTGTCCGGGCTGTTCTTCATCACCCTGGGCGCGCTGTTCCTCGCCTACGACGGGGCGAGCGCCCTGCCCGGGCTGCTGGACGTGGACGACTCGTACGCCGTCGAGCGCTGGGTGGGCTCCGTCGCCGACGCCGTGCCGGACTGGGCGCTGCTGGCGCTGATCGGCGCGGGCGCGCTCGCCTTCGGGCTGGTGCGGTGGCGCCGCACGGCCCGTGCGGAGGAGCGGGAGGGGTAGAACGCGGAAGGCCCCGTCCGATGGACGGGGCCTTCCTTTTGTGGCTGGGGCCGGGGTCGAACCGGCGACCTATCGCTTTTCAGGCGATCGCTCGTACCAACTGAGCTACCCAGCCACGAGACTGTTTCCAGCCTCAGCGATCCTGACGGGACTTGAACCCGCGACCTCCACCTTGACAGGGTGGCGAGCTAACCAACTGCTCCACAGGACCTGGTGTGTGCAAGAGCAAGTCTCGCACATGGTGTTGCGTACCCCCAACGGGATTCGAACCCGTGCTACCGCCTTGAAAGGGCGGCGTCCTGGGCCACTAGACGATGAGGGCTAAAGACCCACCGGGCACTTTTCAGCGCGTCGGGGACGTGAGAAGCATATGGGATCGGAGGAGCTATCGCCAAAACGGTTTCCCCCGGAGCGACAATGGCCGGGTGCTGGAGATGACGCGCGAGGAGTTCGAGGAGCTCGTCGCAGAGGCCCTGGACCGGATCCCGCCGGAGCTGACGCGGCTGATGGACAACGTCGCGGTGTTCGTCGAGGACGAGCCGCCGGCCGACGACCCCGAGCTGCTCGGCCTGTACGAGGGGACCCCGCTCACCGAGCGCGGCGAGTGGTACGCCGGAGTGCTCCCCGACCGCATCACCATCTACCGGAACCCCACGTTGCGGATGTGCGAGGACCGGGAGAGCGTGGTCGCCGAGACGGAGGTGACCGTGGTGCACGAGATCGCCCACCACTTCGGCATCGACGACGAACGGCTCCACGCCCTGGGCTACGGGTGACCGAGCCCCTCCCCGGCGCGGAGGCGATCGACCCGGACGTCGACCTCCACGTGCCCGCCCAGCGCACCGAGCCGCAGGGCCGGGTGCTCGCCGCCGTCGCCGCGGGCGGCGCCGTCGGGGCCTCGGCCCGCTACGGCGCGACCTTGTTGTGGCCGGCCGCGCCCGGGGCCTTCCCGTGGGCGACCTTCTGGACCAACGCCGCGGGCTGCGCGCTGATCGGCGTACTGATGGTGCTGATCAGTGAGGGCGGGCGGAGCACCCCGCACCCGCTGCTGCGGCCGTTCGCCGGGGTGGGGGTGCTCGGCGGGTTCACCACCTTCTCCACCTACGCCCTGGACTTCTCCCGGCTGCTGGACGAGGGCGAGGCGGGGACGGCGCTGGCGTACGCCGGGCTGACGGTGGGGGCGGCGCTGGGCGCCGTGTGGGCGGCCGCCGCGCTGACGCGCCGCGTGGTCGCGGCCGTGCCGGGGCGCCGGTGAACTGGCTGCTGGTGGTGGCGGGCGCCGTCGTCGGGGCGCCGCTGCGGTACCTGGCGGACCGGGCGGTGCAGGCGCGGCACGATTCCGTGTTCCCGTGGGGGACCTTCGTGGTGAACGCCGCCGCCTGCCTGCTGCTCGGGGTGACGGCGGGGGCGGCGCTGGCCGGGGCGGGCTCCTCGCGGGTGGAGCTGCTGCTGGGGACGGGGCTGTGCGGGGCGCTCAGCACGTACTCGACCTTCTCGTACGAGACCCTGCGGCTGGCCGAGCGCGGCCGGGGGTTCCTGGCCGCCGCGAACGTCGGCGCGTCGGTGCTGGCCGGGCTCGGCGCGGTGACGCTCGGGTCGCAGGTGGCGCGGCAGCTGTTCGCGTAAGGGGCGTGTCTCTTACGGGGTAAAGGGAGTTGGGCTCATTGACCCACTCATCGCGGACCCCGCCGCAGTGCTCCGGAGGTGCCCCCGTGCGCCCTTTGACCGCTTCCCTGTCCGCGTCGCTCAGACTGGCCGTCTCCGCGCTCGCCGTCGCCGCCACGGCGGGCTGCATGAGCGTCGGCGAGGACGCCGCGAAGCCGGGGCCCTCCGCCTCGGTCGGCGGCAAGGACGCGGGCGGACCCGTCGGCGCGGCCGGCGGGGGGCACGGCTCCGGGGTCCACGGCAACGGGCGCGGGGTCAAGGACGCCACGGGCAACCAGGCGGGCAAGCCCGGCGAGCCCGGGAAGGCCTCCGGCGCGACCGGGGCCACGCCCAGCCCGGGCGCCCCCGCGAAGCCCGGGCAGCCCTCGCCGTCGGCCGGGCCGGGCGGCGGTGCGGGCGGCCAGGGCGGCCAGGTGCCGTCCGGGGGCGGTACGGGGGCCGGCGGCTCGGGTTCGGCGGCGGGCGGCGGGTCCGGGTCGGGGTCGGGGTCGGGCTCGGGCGGAGCGGGGTCGGCGGCGGGGGGTTCCGGATCAGGTGCGGGCGGCTCCGGTTCCGGTTCCGGCTCGGGGTCGGGTTCCGGGTCGGGCTCCGGGTCCGGGTCCGGTTCCGGTGGCTCCGGTTCCGGTGGGTCGGGCGGGACGCCCACCCCGGACCCCACTCCCACTGTGACGGAACCCACACCGACCGGGTCGTCCGACGCGGGCCCCGGGGCGGGCGTCGCCTAGGGCGTTCTGTCCGGGTCCAGGGGGTTCTGAAGGGATCCTTCCGGGGTTCGCGCATCTCGTCCCGGAGTCATCGCCGCAGGTCAGCGGGGAGACCCGGGGGGCGACTTGCCAGACCCCCGGGAGGGTGCGTATGGTTATAGATCGTTTGATCCCATTGCCCGGCGCCGAATCCGAAGAGCGCCGTGTGGCGCGTACTCTCCCTAGCCGTGGCTGACCGCATTGAGGCGGTCGATTTGCGATTCACGGAGTTTGGGCGCGTGCCGAGACTCCGGAAGGTTTCGCATTTCGCATGTCCATTTCCAGTTCTGACCGTTCCGTCATGCCCGAGAACGACTCCACCGAGATCGTCGACGCCGAGACCCTCGCGGTCACCGAGGCCATGGACGCCATCGAGCGCGACGAGATCATCGAGGCCCTTGAGGCAGACGTGGCGGATGTCGCCGACGTGACCGCCGAGGCCGATGAGGCCGCCGACGCCGACGACGCCGAGCCCACCGTCACCTTCGCGGACCTCGGTCTGCCCGAGGGCGTCGTGCGCAAGCTCGCCCAGAACGGTGTCACCACCCCGTTCCCGATCCAGGCCGCGACCATCCCGGACGCCCTGGCCGGCAAGGACATCCTCGGCCGCGGCCGCACCGGCTCCGGCAAGACCCTCTCCTTCGGTCTGCCGACCCTGGCCCGCCTGGCCGACGGCTACACGGAGAAGAAGAAGCCCCGCGCCGTCATCCTCACCCCCACGCGTGAGCTCGCCATGCAGGTGGCGGACGCCCTCCAGCCCTACGGCGACGTCCTCGGCCTGAAGATGAAGGTCGTCTGCGGCGGCACCTCCATGGGCAACCAGATCTACGCCCTGGAGCGCGGTGTCGACATCCTCGTCGCCACCCCCGGCCGTCTGCGCGACATCATCAACCGCGGCGCCTGCTCCCTGGAGAACGTCGAGGTCGCCGTCCTCGACGAGGCCGACCAGATGGCCGACCTGGGCTTCCTGCCCGAGGTCACCGAGCTGCTCGACCAGGTCCCGGCCGGCGGTCAGCGCATGCTCTTCTCCGCGACCATGGAGAACGAGATCGGCACGCTGGTCAAGCGCTACCTGACCGACCCGGTCAGCCACGAGGTCGACAGCGCCCAGGGCAACGTCACGACCATGACCCACCACGTCCTCGTCGTGAAGCCGAAGGACAAGGCGCCGGTCACCGCCGCCATCGCCGCCCGCAAGGGCCGCACCATCATCTTCGTCCGCACCCAGCTGGGCGCCGACCGCATCGCCGAGCAGCTCATCGAGGCCGGCGTGAAGGCCGACGCGCTGCACGGCGGCATGACGCAGGGCGCCCGTACCCGCGTCCTCGCCGACTTCAAGGACGGCTACGTCAACGCGCTCGTCGCCACCGACGTCGCCGCCCGCGGCATCCACGTCGACGGCATCGACCTGGTCCTCAACGTGGACCCGGCCGGTGACCACAAGGACTACCTGCACCGCTCGGGCCGTACCGCCCGTGCCGGCAAGTCCGGTGTCGTCGTCTCGCTGGCCCTGCCGCACCAGCGCCGCCAGATCTTCCGCCTGATGGAGGACGCGGGCGTCGACGCCTCGCGCCACATCGTCCAGGGCGCCGGCGCCTTCGACCCGGAGGTCGCCGAGATCACCGGTGCGCGTTCGCTCACCGAGGTCCAGGCCGACTCCGCGAACAACGCCGCCAAGCAGGCCGAGCGCGAGGTCGCCGACCTCACCAAGCAGCTGGAGCGCGCGACCCGTCGCGCCGCCGAGCTGCGCGAGGAGGCCGACCGCCTCGTCGCCCGCTCCGCCCGTGAGCGCGGCGAGGACCCGGAGGCCGCCGTGGCCGAGGTCGTCGAGGCCGCCGAGGCCGAGCTGGCCGCCGCCGTCGCGGCCGTCGTCGAGCCCGTCGCCCAGGAGCGCACCTTCGAGCGCCGCGACGAGCGGGGCAACTACGAGCGCCGCGACAACCGCCGCGATGACCGTGGTGGCGACCGTGGTGGGTTCCGCCGTGACGACCGTCCGTCGGGTGGTTTCCGTCGTGACGAGCGTCGTGACGACAACCGTGGTGGCTTCCGCCGCGACGACCGTCCCTCGGGTGGCTTCAACCGCGATGACCGTGGTGGCGACCGTGGTGGGTTCCGCCGCGATGACCGTCCGTCGGGTGGTTTCCGTCGTGACGAGCGTCGTGACGACAACCGTGGTGGCTTCCGCCGCGACGACCGTCCCTCGGGTGGCTTCAACCGC
>NZ_JBWKEE010000005.1:0-39043 GCF_056435605.1 Streptomyces sp. NPDC043896 | reverse complement strand
GCGACGACCGTGGTGGCTTCAACCGTGACGACCGCGGTGGCGACCGTGGTGGCTTCCGCCGCGACGACCGTCCCTCCGGCGGGTTCCGCTCCGGCGGCGCCGGCGAGCGCCCCTACGGCCGTCGTGACGACAACCGCCCGTCCGGCTCCGGCTTCGGCCGCCGCGACGACAAGCCGCGCTGGAAGCGCAACGGCTGACGCCTGAGCGCCACCTGACGAAGGATCGGCCAAGAACCGGCCAAGGCTCGGCCCCCACAGCACTCCGGTGCGGTGGGGGCCGAGCCCATTTCCGGCCGTTTCGCCCCACCCGCACCGGATGGCGGGAAACCGCCGGGGCCACACCCGGCGATACCCGATCGGCCAGCAGCCCCTCTCCGGCTATGCTCTGGGGTGAGCACGTGGAGGGCCATTAGCTCAATTGGCAGAGCAGCGGACTTTTAATCCGTTGGTTGTCGGTTCGAGTCCGACATGGCCTACTAGCCCTCATGGGCTCGGAACCCTCGTTGACCTGCGTCAACGGGGGTTCCGGCGTTTCCGGGGTCTGCTCGGCCGGTGAATCCGTAGGCGGGGTGGTCACCATGTGGTCACGCTCGTCGTCGGCCGGTGCCTGCGGCGCGGTGCGGCGGGCGCGCGGTACGAGGGCCGACGCGCGGTCCGCCGCATCGCGTCCGACGCCACCGAGCAGATGCGAGTACGTGTCTGACGTGATGGTGATGGTCGAGTGCCCGAGCCGCTTCGACACGATCGCCATGTCTATGCCGGCGGCGAGCATGAGGGACGCCTGACCGTGGCGCAGGTCGTGAAGCCGGATACGGCGCAGGCCGGCCTCCTCGACCAGGGCGCCGAACAACTTAGTGACATCGTCGGGCCGCAGGGGCTTGCCGTCCTCACGGGCGAACACGAGACCGTGGTCGGCGTAAGCCTCGCCCCACGTCCCACGCTCCGCGTCTTGCCGCAGCTTGTGAGCGATGAGTGCGCCGACCGTAACCTCGTCAAGGTCGATGACGCGGTCCTCGCCGGAGGCTGTCTTGGGCTTGCCGAATGACATGCCGAGGTGTCCGGCCTCGCAGTACGGGCAGGCTGCGGGCTCCTGTTTGTTCTTCTTCCGTCCGGACTCCTGGACGATCTGCTGCCGCACCACGATGACGCGGCTGGCGAGGTCGATGTCGTCCCAGCGGAGACCCACGGCCTCACCGCGGCGCAGGCCGGTACCGGCGACGACCTCGAACATGGCGCCGAGGCGGTGCGTACCGATCGAGTCGAGGAACTGGCCCAGCTCGGCGGGTTCCCACGGCTTTACGTTGGGCCGCTGCGAGGCCGGCAGGTCGACGTCCTTGGCCGCGTTGAACGTGATCATGCGGCGGCGTACGGCCGTTGAAAGAGCGCTGCGCAGCGTCGCGTGAATCCGGCGAACTGTGGCGGCCTTCCGCTTCCCGTTGTCGAGGGCGGCGAGTAGCTGGTCGACGTGCGACGGCCGCAGGTCCCGTAGGCGCAGGCGGCCGAGGTGCGGTACGAGGTACTCGTCTATGTGGCTTCGGTATGCGCGGATCGTCGAGGGTCGCAGGCCGGCCCGCCGCTTCAACTCCATCCACGCTTCGAGCCATGCGGCGACGGTCTGTCCGTCGTCGTGGGTGTAGCTGCCTTCGTTGACGCGGCCGAGCAGCTTGGCGAGGGCCTTCTCGGCGTCGTCCGCGGTGCGGAAACCGCCCTTGCGGGCCTGCTTGCGCTTGCCGTCCGGGCCGAAACCGACGTCGGCGACGTAGTACCAGGCCCCGTGGTCCTTGCGGCAGTTCCGCCGGTTGCCCTTGGCGTCATAGGCGGCCGGGCACTTGCACCGCTTGTAGGTCGAACCCTTCACCCTGCCTCCTCTTCTCCGTCGGGCCCGTTCTGAGCGTCCGGAGACGTCTTGCGGGAAAGCTGAGCGTCGTACCGGACAAGTTCATCCAGCTCACTGGGGAGAGCCGGAGGGGTCATCCCTATGCGGCGGATCTTGGCGCGAATCTCCAAGACGTACCCTTCCGCTTCGTCCGCTTGATTCTCAGCGGCCTGCGCCAGTTCGAGCATGGCCGAGCGGAGGTCGGCGTTTTGCTCCCTATCTAGCCTCGCCGCCCGTTCGAGATGCGCACGGGCTTTCCCGCGCCGGCCCGCAAGCTCCCCGACCATCTCTTCGTGCTCGTCGAAGAGTGCGATCCCGACGATGGCTTCCTGAGTGTCGGGTTCGAGGAGGGCGAGCCAGCCGGTGCCTCCCCATTGCCGGGCGGCCCTGTAGGTGTCCTGCTCGACGTGGGGGAGGGCTTCAACTCTCTCCTCGTAGCCGACCGGGAAGACCACGGAGGTAGGCGGGACCCGTAGGGCCTCTGCGATGACGAGTAGCTCAGCCACGGACAGGGTTGGCCGTCGGCCACTTTCAAAGTTCGCCAGGACTGACCTGGCGATCGGCATCCCAATCTCCGAGCAACGGTCTGAGAGCTGCTGTGCGCTCATCCCCCGCATATGCCGGTACCGCTTGACCTCGCCAGCCATACGGCGACCAAGCCGGACCGACCAGTCGTCTTGTGTCATACGAGCACGGTAGCGGCATTCATTGACACCGTCCAGCACTGACACCTACTGTGCTTCATGAGCATCAACCCCTTTGGAGTAGACACGTGAAGACACAGCAAGGAATGTCCGCTGCTGATCTGCTCGCCCTGCCTGCCGCCGTGGACCTCGTCACGGCTGGTCGCGCGCTCGGCCTGAGCAGGACCACGACTTATGACCTCGCCAAGCGCGGTCAGTTCCCGGTCGAACTGCTGCGCCTTGGTGCCCAGTACCGCGCCCGTCGCGCCGATCTGCTCACTCTGCTGGGCATTGAGCAGCCGACCCTCGCGCCGACCACATAGGAGCGGCGGTCAGCAGGGTTGCCGCCCTGCCGACCGCCTGCACCACTCCCAGACACAGCGAAGCCCGGGCCGCCTCCACAGCGAAAATCCCGGGCCACGCCTCACAGGAAGGGCGTAAGCCCATGATTGCACGCACCGCCATATCACGTACCGCAAAGGCGCTCGACGCCTACGACCTCGCCATCGAGCAGGGCAACCGAGGCGGCGTGGAGAGCGCCGCCGCCGAGGCCGGCCTGTGGTGGACCATCGCCGAGGCGCAGGGCGCTACCACGGCCGACGTTCGCGCCTACCGCGCCGGCCGTGCCCGATGACACTCTCCACCGCGCCCAGGTGGCGCGCCGCCCTCCGTACCCCGCCCCTGCTGTGCGGGCACCGTGATCCGATGCTGTGCGGCACCGCGCCGAGCGGGCCCTCGACATACGGCCTCGACGACCAGCAGCTCGCCGCCGAGCGCGGTCGCTGCCTCGCCGCAGGTTGGGCCACGTGGGAAGTCGCTGAAAGGCTGATGCCCGCGTGACCGAGTCCCGCACCACGCCCGCGCGGCGAGCAGTCGAGCATGTCCTCGACCTCGCCGCGCGCGGCATGCACGTTTTTCCGCTCCGGCCCAACGACAAGCGGCCCGCCGTCGACCGATGGGAGCAGCGCGCCACCCTTGACCCGGACCGCATCCGCCGATGCTGGGAAGCCGGCCCGTACGGCGTCGGTATCGCCTGCGGCCCCTCTGCCCTGGTCGTCGTCGACCTCGACACGGCCAAAGGCGATCCGTCGCCGGCCGAAGGCATCACCAGCGGCGAGGACGTGCTCGCCCTGCTCTACGAACACCACGGTGACCGCTTCCCGTTCGGCACCACGCCGACCGTCCGCACCACGTCGGGTGGCACGCACCTGTACTACCGCGCCCCCGAAGATCGCGAGGTGCGTAACTCCGCATCCCGCGTCGGGTGGAAGGTCGACGTACGGGCCGCCGGGGGTTACGTCGTCGCGCCGCCCTCGACCGCAGCCGGGCAGCCGTACACGTGGCTGACTGGCCCCGCCAAAGCTGACCCCCTGCCGCTCCCCGGGTGGCTCACCGAGCGCGCCATCCCGAAGCCCATCGCCCTGCCGCGCCCCGCCATGCCCGCTGTCTTCCGCAACGCCACCGGCTACACCGCAGCCGCCCTCCGCGGTGAACTCGAAACCGTCCTCGCCTCCCAACCCGGTACCCGAAACGACACCCTGCACCGAGCCGCGTTCAATCTCGGCACTCTCGCCGGAGCCGGCCGCCTCGACACCCGACTCGCCATCGAGGCCCTGCTCGCCGCCGGCCAGTCCATCGGCCTTACGCCGGGCGAGGTACAGGCCACCGTCACTTCCGGCATGCGCGCCGGCACCAGCAATCCCCGGAGCAGCGCATGACCGCCCCCGCCGACCTCGATATCGAGGCCATACTCGCCAAGGTCGCACCCCCCGACGAGGCGGACCAGGGCGCGGCCGGACGTACCTCCGAAGAGCACTTCGAGCTGCGGGTCGAGGGACTGCTCGGCGAACTCCTCGACACCGACGCCCTCGACCACATCGCTCCCTTGGAGCCCGTGGTCGACGGCCTGCTCTACCGCGACAGCCTCGCCCGGCTCTACGGCCCGTCCGGCACATTCAAATCGTTCCTCACGCTCGACTTTGCTGCCTGCGTCGCATCCGGCTTGCCCTGGCACGGGCAGGACACCCAGCGCGGGCCCGTCCTTTACCTCGTCGCCGAGGGAATCCGCGGTATCCGTAAACGCGTCCGCGCGTGGGAGCAGCACCACGGCCGCCGGATGACAGGTGTCAAGTTCCTGCCCCGACCCGTGCAGGCCCTTGACCCCGAGTGGGCCGTACTGGTCGAGGTGTGTAGGCGGCTTGAGCCCGCCCTCGTCGTGGTCGACACGCAGGCCCGCGTGACCGTAGGCGTCGAAGAGAACAGCAACACAGAGATGGGCCGGTTCGTGGACCAGATGGAACGCCTACGGGCCGCCTGCGGAGCCTGCCTGCTCCTAGTCCACCACACCGGCCACGACACCGAACGCAGCCGCGGAGCCACCGCCGTAAAGGGCGCCCTACAGACCGAACTCGGCGTCACGCGCAAGGACACCGACACGGGCCCCGTCATCACACTCAGGACCGGGAAGCAGAAGGACGACGAGGAGTTGCATGATCTAGCGTTCGGCATCCATCAGGTCATCCTCGACGGCGAGGCCAAGGAAGACGGCACGCCGGTTACGTCCGTCGTCCTGGTCAAGCTGGACGCGGCTGGAGAGTCGCAGGCGCGCACCAGCTATCAGGGCCGCGTCGAGGAAATCGCCGACGCCCTCGACCGCGCCGGGGTGCCCACCAAGGCCGGCCGCGACCGCCTGCGGACCGAATGTACCCGCCTCGGAATCCAGGCCCGGAACGACGTGCTCGGCGACGTAGCCAAGCACCGCAAGAACCGAACAAGCGCCCCCAACGGCCCGTCCCCGAGCACCCTCGAAGACCTGCCGGGAACGGGACAGGGTGAATAGGACAAACCGCCTGTCCCCAGGAATGGGGACGGAAGAAACAGCAGGTCAAACCTGTCCCGGACAGTTCGGGGACAGCAGGGGGCAGGGCACCACCCGCGGACCTGTCCCCCTGTCCCCCCTCTTTAGAGGGGGGACAGGGGACGGACGGAAGCCCCCGCCCCCGCACGCCGCCTCACCGCGGGCCCCAGATCGTCGACAACGACGCACGGGGCCCGCCCCCATACCCACCCCATGTCGCCCCGCAACGTTCCCTGTCTCGCGCACACGCGCGGAGGAAGGCCCCGATGAACACTCCGCCCCGCGACCGCGACCGGTCGCTCGCGACGCGCGCACGCACACCCGCGCGTCAGGCAACGCCGATCCCCGCGACCGCGACCGGCACCGTGACCGGTCGCGAACAGGCCCAGCTCGCCGCCACCCTTGGCACGCTCCTGCACGCCGCGCGGACCGCCCGCGGATGGTCCGCACGACACCTCGCCGCCCGCGTCGGCGCCACGGCCTCTACCGTGACCCGGCTGGAGCGCGGCGAGCGACGCCCCTCCCTCCCGATGCTCCGCGCCCTGGCCGCCGAGTTGTCCGAGAGCACCGCCGAGGCAGCCGGCCTCTTGACGCGCCTCACTGCCGCAGCCGGCCCCTCGCTTGTCCAGGGCACCCCCGGCACCGCACGGCGCCGCGCCCGCCGCATCCTGCGGGCCCGCCAGGCCGCCGCCCGCACAGCGTTCCAGCAGCAGCGCGCCCGCGAGCAATCCGAGCGCCCAACCCGCATCACCCGCCGCGCGCGGCGCCGCATCGCTCAGCACTCCACAGCCCTTGACCCGCGAAAGGCCACCTGATGAGCAACCGCGCCGATCTCCTCGCATGGCTGCGAGTTCAACAGCAGGTGCAACGAGGCGCTGATATCCGCGCCGGCCGTAAGGCACCCCGCACGATGCGGGAAATCGAGCAGTACCTCGAACACCGCGAGACGTTCGAGCAGCGGCACGCCCGCGAGGCCGAGGAGCATCGCCAGCGACGCGCCGACAAGCGGGCCCGTGCCGCCATGTGGCGGGCCCAGCGATCCGCACAGGTGGCAAGCGCGCGCGAGGGGGCCGCCGATGAGCAGCCCCAGCAGTGACCACCTCGTGAGCACCCCCCTTGTGACCAGCAGCGATGCGCCCTCCACCGGATATCAAATCCGTAGGAAGTACGGGCGCGAGCAGTCTCTCGCCCTCGCTCTGGCTGACGGGTCGGTCATCATTCCGTCAGCCGTGGCAGGCGACGTACTGCGCGCCCTTGTACGTGACCTGACCGCCCGCGTCCGCGCCGACGGCGGGGAAGTCGGCCCCGGCGTACGGAACCTGCTCTACGCGCTCCACAAGGCCACACAGCTCACCGAAATCGAACGCAGTTCCGATATCGGTACCGCGCCGCCGTCCCCTGCCACGGTGGTCGAGGTATCAGTCGACGAGGCCGCAGCACTGCTCGAATGCACGCCCGAGTACGTGCGTCGCCTCGCGCGCCGCGGCACCCTCCCCGCCCGTCGCCTCGGCGCCCGAGCCTGGGCAATCGACCGGACCGCCCTTGACCACTACCGCCACCGAGCAGGAGCAGGATGAACCACAGCACCACCGAGCAGCCGACCGACGAGGTTGCCATCGCTGAGCAGGAAGCGGCTGAGGCCGAGCAGCTCCTCGACGTCCTCGAAGAAGCCGTGCGCGACGGCAACCCCGAGGTCACCCCGCAGCAGCTTGCCGAGCAGCGGGAACTTGGCCGATTCGCCCGACTGCGCGCCGAGGCGGCCCGCCGAAAGGCCGACCGCGCCGCAGCCGACGCCGCCGAGCGCCGGCGCACCGCACTCCGCGACCAGGCCCTCGCCATGACCAACCCGGGCGGACCACTCAACACAAACGCACTCGCTGCCTCCTACCTCATGGCCCGCGATAGCGTTCGAGCGTTCATCACCGCGTCTGAGAAGTACAACGCCGCCATAGCCGAGGCCACCCGCCTGCTCGCCGCTGCTGACATACCCGACAGCCGCGACCCCGGCGAGCAGCACCCCAAGCCCGGGACCATGGGCTACTGGGGAACGACGACCCTCCAGTTCGCAGACGGGTCGGCGATCTCCGCCACCGGAACCGGCCTGCGCCTCGCCGTCCTTCTGGACGACCTCGACACCGAAGCACGTGAGATCCCCACTGGGGACTTTCACCCGGCATTCGTCCAGACGCCGATCCGTGAGCAGGCAGCCCGCGCGCGCCACGAGCAGCCGCAACTGCACATCCTTGCCGCCACGCCGAGCGGGGGCACGAAGTGAACAACCGCGTGCACATCACAGACGACAACCACGACCAGGTCGAGGCCGCCGTGAGCCCCCGCCTTTCCGAGCCCGCAGGCTATGTCTCGCCGGCCTATTGGCGGTGGGCCGAGCAGGTCGAGCGCGATGCGCGTCCGCTAGCCGAGACGTTCGTCGTGCCGACCACCTCAGCCGAACTGAACGCCATGACCTACGCCGACCGGGCTCGCGTCTACACGGAAGACCGCACGCTCTACGACCGTCTCATGGGCCACACAGCCGCATAGGGCGCGTCAGAGCCCCGTTACCCATGAACACGGATAACGGGGCTCTGACGTCGTGTTCAGGGCTCTGGTGGCGCTCAGGACGACGCGACCTCTGCCGCGTCGGGAGGGCGAACCCCGGTGAGTTCCTGGGCCCGCTGCCGCAGTAGCGGAGCAAGCTCCACGTACCACCCTCGACCGACCGCCTGGAGCATCTCGGCGAGGGCGATCTGTTCGCCGACCCGGCCGGCGGGGGTATCGAGAACGTGAGCGAACTCGGTACGGACGCGGTCGGCGACAGCGGGCACGCGGAGGCTGTTCACGTAGAGCATTGCCGGGTCGTAGCCGACGGGAACGGCGCCCCACCGCTCCCAGTCCAGAATGACGAGCGGGTCGTGGGTGAGGTTGGCCCACTGGAGATCGGCGTGGCCGGTGACCCGCTCAGTGATGGCCGGCGCAGCGATGCCCAGAAACTCGGGGAACACCCGGTCGGCCCAGGACTGTCGGATGGTCTCGCGGGGCGGTTCAGCGGTGCTGAGCGCGTCCAGGCTGTCCCGCAGTGTTACCCACCAGGAGTCAGGCAGGCCCGGATCCGCAGCGAGGTCGGGGGTTTCCGGGGAGATGACGGGCTGGGCGACGTAGTCGATCAGCTCCGCCTCGAAGACGTACTCCCCGCCTTCCCAGCGGTACAGGTCGTGGAGGTGGGGACGGGACACTTTGTCCGACACCCGTTCCTCAGCCAGCGCGATTCCCTCGTTACGGGTGACGGGGGTCTTGGCGGCTTCACCGCAGTGGACACGAACCCAATGGCCGCTCCCGGTACGGCTGCCGATCGTCCGGCCCAGCCATCCCCACGCCGGCGTTCCGGTCGTCGTGGTGGACAGCCGGGCAGCGGCATGGGCCAAGGCGTTCTCCATGCGTGCCCTGGTGGTCTCATCCTTGGGCAAGTACATCGGTGACCTTCCTGAGGTGGCCGGGGTCGAGCTGGTCGGTGATGGCGCTCTTGGCCGCGGCCCAGTGTGGCGCGGTGCCGGCCGACAGCAGTACCACGTCCAAGCTCGGGCAGGAGGCCGCGGCGAGGAGGCAGGCAGCGGCCGGGGAGGCACCGGGGCGGACGAACTCGGCGAGTTCCGGCGTGACGAGGCGGGGCAGCTCGCCGCCATGCAGCGGCGAGGATCCGAAGGTGATCAGTCCAGCCGCACGGGCCAGGACCAGAGGGCCCCGGCCGTCGAGGGCAAGAGTGATCGGCCGGGCCATGACGAGACTGACCGGCTGTTGAAGGGCCCGCAGGTGATGTTCACCCGATCCGGCGGCCTCCGTGGCCAGCCCTAGAAGTTCAGACATGCTGAAGTGGTCGTGCATGAAGCCCGACCAGGTGGCCACGCCGTACCCGCCGATCCTGCCCGCCGCCGCGAACTTCTCCAGGACGACGAACACCTCACGCAACGCCGAATGCAGCTCAGCAGGTGCCATCTGGGCGCGCTCCGGATTGTGGACGAACACGAGGTCGACCCGCCCGAGCGCGGCTAGGGAGCGCTCCGTCTGCCAGCGGACGAAGGCAGGGGCGAGGCTGTGGCCGGCCTCCACTTGGCCCGGGGCGAGTACCCCCGCTCGGAGTGCTGTTGCGCCCTCCGCCGCGGTGAAGAACCCCGTCTTCGTGGCGACCATTGCTTGCGGGTGGTCGGCGATCACGGGGCCGAGCACCTGATGCGCGTCGGCATAGTTCGGGGCGGTGTCGATCCACACCAGCCCATCGGCGCACGCGGTGCGCGCCGACTGTTCGACGGCGCGCACCCGATACGTCCCCAGTCCCAGGGAAGCGGTCACGTGGAGCCCCCGACGACCGCGACGGCCTGACCGTTGACCAGCGCGGTGACGACTTCGGCCGTCTGTCCGAGCGTGAGATCGGATTCGGCGGCCAGGTCCGCGAGGGTGACCGGCCTTCCACCCACCAGGAGGCGGAGCGCTGGGGCGACGGCGAGGGCGAAAGTCCACTCGCTCCCGGCGCCGGCGAGCGTCACCACCTGGTCGTCCTGGTCGATGCGAGCGCGAGGGACGGTGAGCTGCACCGTAATCCCCGGCTCTGCCGGAACGGCGGCCACGTACGGCAGGGACAGCCGCGGGCGCCCGGGGTGCGTGGTGTCCAACGACCTCTCCCAGCGATCCAGGATCCCCGGGTCGTCCAGTGCCGCTATGACCTCCTTCCGTACGGCGTCCAGGTAGTCCCTGCGGTCCTCCGGAGTGCCGAAGCGGGGGACGTCGGCGCGGACGTTCGTGCTTACGCGAAGGTCGTCGCACAGCCAGCCCAGGAACTCGGCACCGGTCTGCGTGGCGAGTCCGAAGGTGAGGTGGAGAGATGCGGTGCCCTGGTCGGCGCTCACGGCGTGCCACCAGCCGCGTGGCAGATAGAGCACGTCACCGGGTGTCAGGACGACGTCCGCAAGCGGGTCACCCGTCGGCGCCTCGGGCGCTTCCACGTCGCGCCAGGCGGGAGCCTCGCGAGTGGCCCCATAGATCTTCCACCGCTTGGACCCTTCGAGCTGGAGCACCACGACATCGTGGTCGTCCCAGTGGGTGCCGAACCCTTCCTCGGCAGTCCATGAGGCGTACGCGTTGACCTGCACGGGGGTGCGGAAGAACCGTTCGAGGCCGGCGGCGGCTTCCCGGACGGGCGGGTGGATCTGGTCGATCGCGTCGATGACGAGGGATGCGCCTTCCGCGAGCCGGGCGTGGAACTCGGCAGGCTGCGGCTGATGCCAGGACACACCGCGCCGGTTCGTGCGGAGGGTGGAGTACGCCGTGGCGGGGACGGCTTCGCCGGCGCGGGAGAGCCGCATCCGAGGAGGTTCGAGCCGGTGCGCGGCCACGATCTCGTTGAGGTCATCCCAGGTCAGGGGCGCCGGGGCTGTAGTGCCGTTGGAGCGGATCACTTTGTGGGCGCGGAAACAGGTCTGGGCGAGGAACGTGTCCCCGCCCAGACGCTGCGCCCACGATGCGGAATCAATCACCGTGGGTCTCCTCGGTCGATCAGGTGTCGTTCATGTCCGACTTGCCGCCCGTGTTGTCCGAGGCTTCCTCGGCACGCGAGCGGGCCGCGGTGATGCGGCGGACACCGATCAGCAGACCGCTGTTCAGCTCCGTGGGAGCGTTCTCGTTCATCGCGCACTCCTTCCTGATCTTGATGAATCCCGACGGGGTTCCGACGGGAGGACTGCGGTGGTGCATCCGCCCCGGGACGTGCTCAGAAAGCGCGAGGCGGAAATCTGCGGGTCAGCTCCGCGGGGTCCCGGCCACGGCCAGAGTGACCACCAGGGCGCTGACGGCGACGACGTACAACAGGACTGCGAGTTGCTGGCGCCAGCCCCACGGGGCGCGCTCGGTCAGACGCGTTCCAGACTGGATGGGTCCTCGACCACCCACTCCACCCCACCGCCCTCCGGCCGGGCGAAGATCGCGTTCTGCACGACCACGCGAGTTCTCGGGTCCTCGAACTCGCCGATGAACTGCACGATGCCGGTGCGGCCGCTCAGCGGGTCGTGGATGCGGGCGCCTTCACTAACCCAGCCGGGAACGGCCTGACGCTGACGAACGCGGCTCTGAGGGGACATTGCACCTCTCCTCGGTCTCGGTCGGGCACTGCATTCCGGGGGAGCAGCGGGCCGCAGGGGTGACGTGGGGACGGCCCTCCGGCCCGCTGCGAGGGGGAGGCCGCCTCTCTGGGCGGCTGTGACCAGTCAACTGCCGTAAGCGTTTGGACGGATGGGCCAGGCGGCATGGCCATTCCGGGGACATGGCCAGGATTTATGGCCAGGCTGGGATCCGGGCTCTGGGGACGGCTGAGGGATGGCGATGATGACCTCGAACGAGGGCGACGGTGTGGAGCCGATTGGGCCGCTGCTGCGGCGCCTGCGGATCGCTGGCGGGCGCACACAGGAGGAATTGGCGGGAGACCTCTCCGCCCGGCGGGGGTACCCGCTGGAGCAGGGGACGGTGTCGCGTTGGGAGACCCACGAGCGGCTTCCCGACCCGGCTTCGCGGGCGCTGCTGTCTGCGGAGTTCGGCGTGCCGGAAGAGGAGTTGCGCAGGGCCGTCGCTCTCGCGCGGCGTCTCCGCCGGCAAGAGCAGAAAGACCAGACTGACCAGGAGAACGACGTGTTCAACCGCCGTGGATTCATGACGGCCTCGGCCGGCGCCGGGATTGCCGTCATACAGCCCTCTTCCCTGCTTGCGTCGGGACGGAGGATCGGGGCGGACGTTCCACGGCAGTTGAGCCAGCGCACCGCCCGGCTGCGGCGCCTGGACGACTTCGTGGGCGGCGGAGACACCTATCAGATGTACGTCCGGGAGCTGGAAGACACCACCCGGCTGGCCGACGAGGGGGCCTACAGCGAGGCCACCGGTCGGGGCCTGCGCGGAATCATCGCGGAACAGGCCCAGCTCGCCGGCTGGGCGGCGTATGACGCCGGGAACTACGAGGGGGCCCGAGGGCACTACATGACCGCCTTAGCCGCGTCACGGGCCGCCGAGGACACCGCCCTGGAAGGCAACTCGCTGGCGTTCCTGGCGTACCTGGAATGGGCGGTGGGCGGTGGCTCCGGGATCAGATTCGCCACGGCCGCGTACGAGGCACTCGGCTCGGGGACGGCGCCCGTGGTACGGGCACTGCTGGCGGACCGGCTGGCGTGGCAGCACGCGACCTCTGGGAACGCCCAGGAGGCGGACTACGCCTTGGGGGTCGCGGAGGAGGCCATCCACGAGCGCGGCGGCGAACCGGGTCCCGACTGGGCCTACTGGGTAGACCCGGACGAGATCGCGATCATGACGGGCCGATGCTGGGCAGAGCTACACCGGCCGCTGCGGGCGATCCCAGCCTTGGAGGACGCCTTGGCCCGCTACGACGACACTCGGGCCCGGGACAAGGCGCTCTACCTGTCGTGGCTGGCGTCGGCATACCTGGACGCGGGAGAGGTCGAGCACGCGACCGCGATCACGGCCCGGGTGTTCGACCTCTCCGAAGGGCTCGCGTCGATCAGACCGATGGGGCGTGCCCGCCTGATGGCCAAGCGACTGGAGCCCCACCGGTCCCTCGCCCCCGTCGGCGCGCTCCTGGAGCGCGCGAAGGGCTAGCGGGTGGCCCGAGTGATCCAGTCCAGATACTCGGCGCGGCCGGCATCAATCGTGACCGCGATGACCTCCGGCGAGTCGTAAGGGTGGTTGTCCACGAGGTGCTTCTCCAAGGCCGCGCGTCGGTCGCCGGCCGTACGGAACGTCACCTGATATTCGGTGCCCTCGGAGACCTCGCCGAGGTGTCGGTACGTAGTCTCGATGGGGCCGGATACCTGCCCGGAAGCGGCTAGGTTCGCCTCCACCGCCGAGCGCGAGAGCTTCCGCGCGGCATCCTGATTGTCCACGGTCGTGATTACGATCAAGAAGTCAGCCATGGGGGCAACGTACCTCGCCCCTTTTCTTGGCATCGCCCGTTCCCCACGATGGGGACTCTGGGAGGTCGGAGCGGCGGAGTCCGCCGCGAGATCTCAGGTGGCCTGGAGTGCCGGGCCGCGGGCCTCGTCGAGGCGGGCGAACACCTTCTTGGCGTACGAGGTGCTGCGGGTAGCAAGGCGTGCTGCCTCGGCCGGCGGGGTGCCCTTTGACCAGCACGATTCGAGGACGACGCGGGCGGCGTCGGTGGACAGCCGTTCGGGCTGTTCGGTGGTCACCTCGTCGTCAGTGTCGGCGGGGGGTATCTCAAGGGGGTACACCTTGCCGTCACCACAGATGACCAGCGGTGATGCTTGCGGCGCGGTGCCGATGCGGACGGTGCCGAACGACTGCTCGGCGGTCACCTGGGCGGGCGGTGGGCCAGTCACCTCGGCCGGGTGCCTGGCCGGCCCTACCGCGGATCGCGGGGAGATCGGTGCCGCCTCGGCGAGTGGCCGCGCGGCGGGCTTCTCGACGGGGGCCTCCACGTAGTCGGCGAGTCTGTGCACGCGCCACAGGACGAGCGGAGCGATGACGGAGACTCCGACGACCAGCGGCCACGCTACGGGCAGCAGGCCGGCGGATACGAGGTGCGCGGCGGCGTTCGTGGCGATCATCGCGGCCACGGCAGTAGCCACGTCACGTCGTGCGCGCAGTGCCCGTACGGCGTAGATGTCGAGGGCGGCGGGCAGGGCGGCGGCGGTCCACTTGTCGAGCCCTGCGGCGCGGGCGAGGGCGTACTCGGCGGATGCGGTGACGACCAGGGCGGCGGCGAGCGCGGCCCATGCGAGGTAGTCACGGGGTGGGCGGGTACGGTCGTGCACGGGTCTGGGCTCCTTGTACCGGAAGGGGTTCGGCTCAAGGCGCCGCCGGGTGTTGCGAGCACTGGGCGGCGCCGTCGTCGTGTCGGGGGCGCGGTGGTCACGTGGTCACGGCTGTGGTCACGGACGCGCTGTAGAGGCCCGACAGGGGCCGATACGCGGTGGTGGAGCCCTGGCCCGCTGACCTGCACGGGAGCCGCGATTCGTCATCGGGCATCATCCGGCGGCAGGTCTGAATTCGAACTTTTAATCCGTTGGTTGTCGGTTCGAGTCCGACATGGCCTACCGCTCGCAGGACGGGGGAAGCTCCCCCCGGACCCGCGCCGAGCGCCCCGTCCGACTTCTTCGGGCGGGGCGCTCCGCCGTTTCCGGGCCGACCGGTGGCCAGATCCCGCCCCCGGACCGGGCCGCCACGCCGGACGGCCGGGTCCGGGCCGCCGTCCCGGAAGCCGGATGAAACGGTTATGAGGCCTCTGACCTGCGGAAATGCTGTTCTGTGGGGGCGTGGGCGGGTTAATTGGCCGACGGCGTCCCCCGGATGACGTAGAGTTGGGTTCACCGACGCGGGGTGGAGCAGCTCGGTAGCTCGCTGGGCTCATAACCCAGAGGTCGCAGGTTCAAATCCTGTCCCCGCTACTCAGTACGAGGCCCGGTTCCCTGGTGGAACCGGGCCTTCGTCGTGTCCGGGGCCGGACGTGCGCTGCCCCGTCACCCCGGCACCCCGATGCCCTTCCACCTCCTGGCCTCTTCACCCCTTCGGCCCGGCCCGGTCGCCGTACGGGGCCGCCTGCCGCCAGCCTTGAGGGGCGGAGCACGCGACCGGGCGGCAGGAGACAGCGTGGTGGGGCTGGGCCGGCAGGGTAAGGACGGCGGCGCGGGCGTCGCCGCGGACGGGGCCGCCCGGCGGGTGGCGCGGATCCTGCCGGTGCTGCTGATCCTGCTGGGGCTGGTCTTCGACCTCCTGACTCCGCCGAGCTTCACGGGTTCCCCCTTCTTCACCGCGGCCCCGCTCATCGCGGCCCCCCTCTTCAGCCTCCGGGCGACCGCGCTGACCGGCCTCGCCGCGTCGCTGGTGGTCGTGGGCCTGCACGTCCACAACGGCACCAGCTGGAAAGTGGAGGCGCTGACCGAGCTGGTGACGGTGCTGACCGTCTCCGGGCTGGCGCTGCTGATCAACCGGGTCGTGCGGCGCAGCGGCGAGCGGCTCGCCTCGGCGCGCGGGATCGCCGAGGCCGCGCAGCGGGCCGTGCTGCCGACCCCGGCCGAGCGGATCGCGGGGCTGCACGTCTCCGCCCGGTACGAGGCCGCGCAGGCCGACGCCTTCATCGGCGGGGACCTGTACGCCGTCCAGGACACCCCGTACGGCGTGCGGCTCGCGGTGGGCGACGTGCGCGGGAAGGGCCTGGGGGCCGTGGAGGCCGTCGCGGTGGTCCTGGGGGCCTTCCGGGAGGCGGCGGAGACCGAACCGACCCTGGAGGGGGTCGCGCGGCGTCTGGAGCGCGCCCTGGCCCGGGAGGGGACGCGGCGGGGCAGCCTGGACGCGGTGGAGGGGTTCACCACGTGCGTGCTCGGGGAGGTTCCGCCCGGCGCCGAGCGGCTGCGGCTGCTCAACCGGGGCCACCCCGAGCCGCTGCTGCTGTACGCGGACGGGGGCCTGGCGGTGCTCGCCCCGGTCGAGCCGGCGCTGCCACTGGGCCTGGGCGGACTGGCGTCCGAGGGGACGGGCCGGCCGGCGGAGTGGCCGTTCCCCGCGGGCAGCACGCTGCTGCTTTACACCGACGGGCTGACCGAGGCGCGGGACCGGACGGGGACCTTCTACGATCCGGCGGCCCGGCTGCGCGGCCGGGTCTTCCCGGGGCCGGACGCGCTGCTCGGGGCGCTCAGCAGCGATGTGCGGCGGCACACGGGCGGCGGGGCGACGGACGACATGGCGCTGCTCGCGGTGGGGCGGGCGGAGGAGGGGCAGCCGGAGCGGCGGCGGACGGTGCCGGTGGTGAGCCGCGACGACCGGTGAGCCCGCGACGACTTGTGGGCCCGTGGGCGCGTGGGCGCGTGGGCGCGTGAGCCCTTGGGCCCGTGAGCCCGTGACGACCCGCGAGCCCGTGATCCCCCGCGCCGGCGCGTGACCGTGCGTAGTGGGCGGAGCGCACTCTGCGAGATGTTTGACGGTGCGTCATCCGGCCGGTGTGGCTGAAGTGATGAGGGTGAGGGGGGCGAATTGCCTGGATTGCTGCCCTATATGGCGAATGCCAGGGCCAAAGCTCGCCAGAGGGTGGCGGATTGGTGGTAATGATCAGTCGCTTCGGCTTGGAATCATTCCCCTGCGTAGATTACCTTTCGATAACGCAGCGCGGTCGTCCCAGCCGTCGCCACGACGGCACCCGTGTGCGTTCTCGCCCATGAGGAGTGTGCCCCCGTGGCCTCCAACTCGCCTGCCCCTGAAGGCATCGACGTCCAGGAGGCGCCCACCGCCGGAGCCTGGGGCGAGTGGAACCCGACGGAGGACTCCGCCCGTCCGGTCCGCGGCAAGCACCGCGTCCTCAAGGCGCGTGGCGGACTCGCCCGCAGCTCGACGGTCCTCGGTGTCGGCGTGATCGCGGCCGTCGGCGCGGGCGGCATCGCCACCGCGCAGGACCGGCCGCAGGTCTCCATATCCATGCCCGACCTGCTGGGCGGCGGCGGTGAGTCCGCCTCCGGCGGCGACGCCGTACGGACCGCCGCCGCGGCCGACTCCGGCACCGGAACCGCGGAGGCCCGTACCGCCGAGGTGCCGCAGCAGGGCGACGCGGGTGAGGCGCTCCTCAACCGCATCCTCCTCCAGGCCGAGTCGCAGCAGGACTCCACCGAGGCGCAGGCCCGGGCGGAAGCCGAGCGGACGGCGCGCGAAGCCGCCGCCCAGGAGGCGCGGACCCAGAAGGAAGCGGCCGACAAGGAGGCCGAGACGGCCCGGGTCGCCGCCGAGCAGGCCGCCGCGGAGAAGGCGGCCGCCGACAAGGCCGCCGCCGAGCAGGCCGCGACCAAGGCCGCGACGGGCTCCGGGACGGGCGCCGGCACCGGCTCCGGTTCGGGCTCGGGGGGCCAGTCGACGGGCAGCTGGTCGCTCCCGACCTCCTCCTACACCCTCACCTCGCACTACGGCGCCGCCGGCTCCATGTGGTCCTCCGGCTACCACACCGGCCTCGACTTCGCCGCCCCGACCGGTACCCCCGTCAAGGCCGTCGGCAGCGGCAAGGTCATCTCCGCCGGCTGGTCGGGGGCCTACGGCTACCGCATCGTGCTCAAGCTCGACGACGGCACCGAGGTCTGGTACTGCCACCTCTCCTCGATGTCCGTGACCTCCGGGTCGGTGGGCGCCGGCGAGACCATCGGCCGGGTCGGCGCGACCGGCAACGTCACTGGGGCGCACCTCCACCTCGAAGTCCGCAAGGGCGGCTCGACCGTCGACCCGCTGGCCTGGCTGGGCTCCAAGGGCCTCGACGTCTGAACCCGCCCGGAAGGGACGGCTCAGGTCGGGGAGGCCGACAGCTCCGGGGTCCTGGCCGCCGGTACGAAGACCCGCGCGGGCGCCGGTGCGGCGGCCTGCGGGGTCCGGCGCGGCGCGGGGAGCAGTTCCTCCAGTACGGCCGCCCGGGCCAGTGCGGGCGCGGCCGTCGCCCGGCCGTGCCAGAGCCGGTGCAGCAACTCCCGCTCCCGCGCGGCGAACTCCGGGTCCCGGCCGGCCGGGCCGGACTGCCGGGCCTGGCGGCGCAGCAGGGCCAGGGCGGCGGCGTCCGCCGCGTACCGTGACACCGTGCGGGCGGCGGGGCGGCCCCCGCTGCGGCGGGCCAGGGCGCGGGCCAGTGACCGGGCCGGCATCGAAGCCAGGGCCGGCACCTCCGCCGGACTGAGCCAGCCCGCGGCCGCGTACACCGACAGCTCGGCGGCGACGGCCCGCAGGCGGCGCTGCCGGATCCGCACGGCCAGCCACAGCAGCAGCCCGAACGCCGGGACCATCACGCAGCCGTAGACCACGTAGAACCCGTACTCACCGAAGTGTGAGGAGGCGTTCCACAGCGCGTGCGCCCCCATGGCGAGGGCCAGCCCCAGCAGGGGCAGACCGGTCCGGTGCGCGCGGCGGGCGGTGAGGGCGGCCGCGCCGAAGCCGAGGCCGGTCAGCACCGTGAACAGCGGGTGCGCGAACGGGGACAGCACCACCCGCACGAAGAACGTCGCCGCCGTCACGGAGTCCAGCACCCGGGTGCCGTTGGCCAGGTCCTCCTCGAAGGCGTTGCCCAGGTAGAGGATGTTCTCGGTGAAGGCGAAGCCGGTGGCGGTGAACCCGGCGAGCACGAACCCGTCGGCGGCGCCGGTGAACCGCCGTCTTCGGAAGACGAACACCAGCAGCAGCGCCGCCGCCTTCGCGGTCTCCTCCACCACCGGGGCGACCGCCACGGACCCGAGGCGGTCGGCGGCGGAAGGATCGGCGGAGGCCGCGGCCATCCACTCCGTCGCGAAGCTGTTGGCCAGTATCGCTATCAGCGCCGCGGTACAGGCCCCCCAGCCGAAGCAGAACAGCAGCTGCCGCCAGGGGCCCGGCGCGGCCCGGCCCACCCACCGGAAGGCCGCCATCAACGGCGGCACCGGCAGCAGGGCCAGGCCCACACCCACGAAGAAACCGGCCGTGCCGGTCTGCTCCCGCACGAGTTCGAGGATCACGACCCCGGTGGCGGTGAGCAGCGCGCCGAGCACGCACATGCGGGCCGAGCCCGATGGGCGTGCGAGCACACGGGAGAGCGCTCGGTACACATGATGACCCTACCGAGCGGGTCGGACACTCGGAGTGACGTTTGTCAGTTCTTGGAGTCAGGTTCGACTGCCGTCCCGGCCGCCCGCACGGCACGCCGGGCGAAGAGCAGGTCGTGGACCACGTGCCCCTTGTCCAGGCCCTGGCCCTCGAAGCGCGTGAGCGGCCGGAACTCGGGCCGGGGCGCGTAGCCGCCGTCGGCCTGGGTGTTCTCGAAGTCCGGGTGCGCGGTGAGGACTTCGAGCATCTGCTCGGCGTAGTCCTCCCAGTCCGTCGCACAGTGCAGCACGGCCCCGGGCGCCAGGCGGGTGGCGGCCAGGTCGAGGAACTCGGGCTGGATCAGGCGGCGCTTGTGGTGGCGGGCCTTGGGCCACGGGTCCGGGAAGTAGACGCGCATACCGGCGAGGGAGGCGGGCGGGAGCATCTCGCGGAGCAGGATGATCGCGTCGCCGTTCGCCACGCGGACGTTGCGGAGGCCGTTGCGCTCGGCGAGGGCGAGGAGGTTGCCCTGGCCGGGGGTGTGCACGTCGGCGGCGAGGATGCCGGTGGCGGGGTCGGCGGCGGCCATCTGGGCGGTCGCCTCGCCCATGCCGAAGCCGATCTCCAGGACGACGGGGAGGCCGTCGAACAGCTTCTCCAGATCGATGACCTCGCGGCCGTCGATGTCGAGGCCCCAGGTACCCCACAGTCGCTTCAGCGCCTCGCCCTGACCGGTGGTGACCCGGCTGCGACGCGGCTGGAAGCTGCGGATCCGGCGCTCGTGGTGCGACCCGGCGGGGTCGGGCGCGGGGCCGTCGGGGAAGCGCGGCTCGGTGCGCCACTTGGGCGGCGAGTAGGCCTCCGGCGGGGAGTCGGGGAGGCTGGGCTGGGGGTTCAGGGGCTCAGACACAATGCGCAGATTCTACGCCGCCGCCGCCCGGCCGGGCCGGGGGCGCGGTGCCCTGCCGGGCCGGCGGGTGGGGTGACGCCGTGCGGGTCCGGGGGAGGGTGCCTTGCCGGGTCCGGGGGCGGGGAGCAGCCCGCGCAGCGGCCGACCACCCGCACACGACCCACCGGGCCCGGCCCGGGCCCGCCGGACGGAGTCCGGGGGCGGCGGCGCGTCGAGAAGGCGGCGGCGCGTCAGAGAGGGGCGTTCCTCAGGTGGCGGAGGGCTCGGGTGGCGATTTCGCGGCCGATCGGCAGCGACGCGGTCGCCGCGGGCGACGGGGCGTTGAGGACGTGCACCGTCCGCGGTGCCTCGCGGATGAGGAAGTCGTCGACCAGCGTCCCGTCCCGCAGTACCGCCTGCGCCCGCACCCCCGCCGCCGCGGGGGTGAGGTCCGCCTCCGTCACCTCCGGCAGCAGACGGCGTACCGCCTCCGTGAAGGCCGCCTTCGACAGCGAGCGGTGGATCTCCCCGGCCCCGTACCGCCAGTGCCGCGCGGCCATCCGCCAGGATCCCGGCCAGGCCAGCTCGGTGGCGAGGTCCCGCGGCCGCACCGTGCCCCAGCCGTAGCCCTCGCGGGCCAGCGCGGGCACGGCGTTCGGCCCGACGTGGACGCCGCCGCCGATGCCCCTGGTGAGGTGGACGCCGAGGAAGGGGAACGCCGGGTCCGGCACCGGGTAGACCAGGCCCCGGACCAGCTCCGGGCGGGCCAGGTCGTGGTACTCACCCCGGAAGGGGATGATCCGCATGCCCGGGTCGTCGCCGGCCAGGCGGGCGACCCGGTCGCACTGGAGGCCCGCGCAGTTCACCAGGACCCGCGCGCGGAACACCCGGCCCGAGGTGGTGCGGACCGCCACCGCCGAGGGGCGGCGGGAGATCAGGCCGGCCCGCGCGCCGTACACGATCTCCGCGCCGGAGGACTCGGCGAGCTGCGCCGCGACCCGGCCGTAGTCCACGATCCCGGTGGTGCCCACGTGGATCGCGGCGAGGCCCCGCACGTGCGGCTCGTACTCCGTGATCTGGGCCGGCCCCAGCTCGCGCACCGGGATGCCGTTCTCCCTGCCGCGCTGGACGAGGGCGTGCAGGCGGGGCAGCTCGGAGCGGTCGGTGGCGACGATCAGCTTGCCCGTCACCTCGTGGGGGATGTCGTGCTCGGCGCAGAATTTGACCATCTCGGCGGCTCCGCGCACCGCGAAGCGGGCCTTGAGGGAGCCGGGGCGGTAGTAGATGCCGCTGTGGATCACCCCGCTGTTGCGGCCCGTCTGGTGCCGGGCCGGACCGGACTCCTTCTCCAGCACCGTCACCCGGGTGCCCGGAGCCAGCCGTGACAGGGCATGGGCGGTCGACAAGCCGACGATCCCGCCACCGATCACCAGCACGTCGCAGTCCACGCTGACACCTCCCACCCCTGCATACTGCACCCCGCCACCGACAACGGGGCTACGCGGGTGCCACCAGCAGCGGGCGGGCGCGCTCGCGGAGCTCCGCGACTCGCGGTTCGTCGCCGTACGGCTCCAGCCGGTGCAGCAGGTCCCGTACGTACTCGGTCGTCCGCGCCGAGGAGATCCGGCCCGCCACCTCCACGGCCCGGGTGCCGGCCGCGCAGGCCGCGTCGAGGTTGCCCGACTCCAGCTCGGCGACCGCGCTCACCACCAGCCGCAGCCCGTGCGACCGCACGTACTCCTCCGTGGGGCGGGACAGCGCCTGCTCGGTGAAGCGGCGGACCTGGCGGGGCAGTTTGAGGTCCCGGTAGCATTCCGCCGCATCCGCCGCGAAACGGTCGTACGAGTAGAAACCCAGCCAGGTCGGGTCGGGATCGCCCTCGCGGGAGCGCTCCAGCCAGCCCTCGGAGGCCCGCAGTGCCGCCCCGGCGGCCGCCGAATCGCCCGCCTTCGCGTGGGCCCGGGCCTCGACCAGGCGGAAGAAGCTCATCGTGCGGGCGGTGGCGAGGCCGCGGTTGCGTTCGACGGCGGCCTGGGCGAGGTCCACGCCCTCGTCGGGGAAGTCCCGGTACGTCGCCTGGAGCGACATCGAGGCCAGTACGTACCCGCCGAGCGGCACGTCCGCCGCCGCCCGGGCCAGCCGCAGCGCCTGGATGTAGTAGCGCTGCGCGGCCTCCTGCTGACCGGTGTCGAAGGCCATCCACCCGGCCAGCCGCGTCAGTTCGGCGGTCGCCCCGAAGAGCGCCCGGCCCACCTCGTCGGTGTAGGAGCCGAGCAGCAGCGGCGCCGCGTCCACCCGCAGGCACTCCGGCACCATCGACGAACGCCAGTCCCCGCCCCCGTACTTGGAGTCCCAGCGGCGGGCGTCCTCGGCGGCCTCGCGCAGCTTCGTCACGTCGCTGTGGCCCACCCGCTGCGGGGAGGCGTCCGGTACGGGCCGCACGGCGGCGGCAGCGGCGGCCGGCGGCGCGGTTTCGGGCCCGGACTGCGCGGGCACAACGCCCTGCGCGGGGCTTTCAGGCGTCCGCCGCGGCGGGGCGGCGGGGGCGGAAGCCCGTACGGGAGCCGGCGCGGGGCTCTCGGAGGCGGTGCCCGGATCACCGGCGGGGGCCGGTTCGCGGGCGGATGCCGGTTCGCGGGCCACCGAGCTGTCGGCCGGAGATATCAGCCACCGCGACGCGGGCGTCGCGTACGCCGACACCGAGAAGGAACCGGCGAGCGACTGCCAGATCCCGCCACCGCCCCGCCGCCCGGCGAGGTCCAGCCGGTAGAGGTCGGTCGCCGAGCGCACCGCCGCCCCGATGTCGCGCGGGAAGGCCAGCCCGACCTCCGGCGCGGGGTCCGCGTCCGCCAGCCCGATCTCGTGCAGCGGCACAGGCCGCCCCAGCTTCGCCCCGATGGCGGCGGCGATCAGGTGCGGGGCCGCGCCCTGCGGCACCATCCCCTTCGACACCCACCGCGCGACCGACGTCTTGTCGTACCGCAGCGTCAGGCCGCGCTGGGCGCCGAGGTCGTTGACCCGCCGGGCCAGCCCGGCGTTGCTGATGCCCGCGAGGGCGAGGACGGCGCCGAGCTTCTCATTGGGCTCGCGGAGCTCCCTGGACATGCGCCACCCCTCGTCACACGCGGAACGCAGACGCCGCCGGGGCATAGGCGCCCGGCATTTCGTAAACCCAGCGTAGTTCCCCGCCTCCCAAGCGTTAAGGCCCCGACTTCCGTATGGCGGGATTGTTGTCCGTATGCACAGTCGGCGCGGGGGTTGTGCCCCGGGCGCACGTGTCAGCTCGTGCTCCGGCCGTGTGGCCGTGCGCCCGGCCGTGCGCTCTGGCCGGTCCCGGGGCCCGGCGATTCGATGTGCGGTGCGTGGGTCGGCCCGCCGCGTGGAACCGGTGGGCCGGGGGATGCCGCTGCCTCAATCCCCGCGGGTGGCGGAACGGTCCGGGAGGTGGGAGACGCCTCCCGGACCGCGCCCCCGCGGCCGTGCCGGCCCCCCGCGCGAGGGTGCGCAGGGGCCCTCAGTACGGCCGAAGAATGGCCGAAACCGACCTATGGGGCGGTGGGAACGGAACGCCAAATACCGCGTGGCCGGGGCGTGTTCGTTTACATGTGCGCCCCCCGAAGCCCCTCTCGCACGCCCTTCTCGTGGCAGCATGGACCCCGAGCCACCCGGGGTCCCGCCGGCCGCGCCCTCCGAGCGCCGACGCACGCCGACGCACGTTGTCCGTGCCGTCCCGGCCGAACGTTGCCCCGGTCATTTGCCCACGGGCTGGGGGAGGCGGCGGTGCGCTGGTTGGTCGGGTGGAGCAGTATCGCCGCGAGCTTCGGCACGGCCGGACGGGTCCCGTCCGGGCCCGCCGACGCCGGTCACGGCCCCTCGTACGGCCGCCCGCCCCACACCCGGCCCCCGCAGCACGGCGGCATCGCCGACGCCGCCCACGCCGACGACCCCGCCGCCCAGGACGCCGAACGCACCGTCCACCCCGTCGGCGCCCAGCTGCTGTGGGGAGACCCCGACCCCCTCTGGGCCGTCGGAGACTGGCGACCCGACGAGATCCGCACCGTCACCGCCGACCCCGCCGACCCCTTCACCCGGCTCGCCGTCCTCGGCTGCTGCGGCGCCACCGACGCCGAACTCCGCCGCGCCCTCTACGCCGCCCGCGGCGGCGCCCTGCGCCACCTCACCGAGTGGCCCGGCAGCTACACCGCCGTCGTCCAGGCCGGACGCCGCATCACCGTCCTCGGCGACCTCGCCGGCGCCCGGCCCGTCTTCTACACCCCCTGGGCCGGCGGAACCGCCTACGCCACCGCCGCCCTCCCCCTCGCCGACCTCATCGAGGCGCAGCTCGACGTCGGCCACCTCGCCGCCCTCCTCGCCTGCCCCGACAGCCCCGAGGCACTGGGCGACGGCACCCCGTACGCCGGCGTCCGGCGCATCCCGCCCGGCCACACCCTGATCCTGCGCGAGGGCTCCCGCGAGATCACCGGCTACGAACCCGTCGCCTCCCTCGCCGTCGCCGCCCCCGAAGCCGATCCCGACCGGGCGGTGGAGGGCGTACGGGAAGCGTTGACCGCCGCGGTGCGCGCCCGGCTCACGGCACCGCGGCATGCTCCCGAGGCGCTGGTTCCCGACCCCGGACCCGTCCCCGGCATGGGCCCCGCCGACCGGCGCGCCGCCCGCGGCGCCCCCGCCCCCGGCGTCGGGGCCGACCTCTCCGGCGGCACCGCCTCCGCGACGCTGGCCCTCCTCGCCGCAGGCCTGCCCGGCGCACCCGGCACCCTCCAGGGCTCCGGCTCACGGCTCCTCGCCGTCACCTTCAACGACCTCGCCACCCCGCAGGGCCGCGAGGGCGAACTCGAACGCGCCCACGCCCTCGCCGCCGACCCCCGGCTGCACCACGTCGTCGTCGCCGCCGCCGAGGAAGCCCTCCCGTACGCGGAACTCGACGGCCCCCTCACCGACGAACCCGGCCCCTCCCTCGTCTCCGCCGCCCGCGAACGGCGCCGGCTCGCAGCCGGCTCCGCCGACCACTTCACCGGCCACGGGGCCCGCCGCGTCCTCGACGCGCACCCCGCCCGCATGGCCGACCTCCTGCTCGACCGCAGACGCCGCCACCTGCTGCGCCCCGTCGCCGCCCTCGCCCGCTCCGCGCCCGCCGACCCGCTGCTCGTCCCGTTCTCCGTCTACTCGGCCGCCCGCCGCCTCGCCCGTACGCCGTACCGCGCGGGCATGGAGGCCGCCGCCGCCCGGCTCCGCGAGGGCGGCGCCGTCACGGCCGCGTCGGGGCCGGTCGACGCCTCGCTGGCGGCCCTCACCTGGTCCCGGCCCGGCCCCGCCGCCGGCTGGCTCACCGGCGAAGCCCTCGCCGAAGTATCGATCCGGCTGCGGGCCGCCGCCGGACGTCCCCCGCTCTCCCTGCGCCCCGGCGAGGCCCGCGCCCGCGCGCTGCTCGCCCGTCACGCCGCCGACCACCGGGTCTTCGAGCAGGCCGTCGAGGTACGCAGCCAGCGCCTGCACGCGCCGTTCCTCGACAACCAGGTCGTACGGGCCGCGCGCGCCCTGCCGGAGTCCCTGCGCGTGCAGCCCGGGGCCCGCGCCGAGATCCTGCGCTGCGTCCTGGCCTCCGCCGGGGTGCGCGAACTCCCGCCCGGCTGGGGCGCCACCGAACACACCCCGAACGAGACCGCCACCCGCCTGGGGCTGCGGGCCGCCCTCGGCTCCCTGCTGGCCCTCTTCACGGCGCCGCTCCTCGCGGACGCCGGGCTGGTCGACGCCCGGGTGGTGCAGCGGGCCCTGACCGACGCGGCGGAGGGGCGGCCGGTGCCGCTCGACGGGCTGGCGGAACTCGTCTCGATGGAGCTGTGGCTGCGGCGGCTGCTGTCCCGCCGGGGCACCTGCTGGACCGGCACCTCCACACCCCGCCGCCGCGCCGTCCCGGCCCTGGACACCGCCCTCCCGCGCCTGACCCCGCCACCCCTCCCGGCAGCCCGCTGACCCGCGCCGCCGTCCGGCGGGTTCCGGCCTCGGCCGGCGTTCGAGGCGCGGGGGCCGGGGGCGGGGCGGAGCCCGCCGGGAGGGGGTCCGGGGAAACGCCCCGGGGAACGGGCGAAGGGTGGGCCGGGGACCCCGCCCCGCGCAGCGGCCCCGCCGCGGCCACCCCCGCTGGTGCCGGTGCCGCCCGTGCCGCGCCCGCTGGTGCCGGTGCCGCCCGTGCCGCGCCCGCCCCCGCCGGGGCCCCCACGCCGGTGCCGCGCCCGCCCCCGACCGTGTGCCCCACCGCAACCGCCCCCACCCCCGCCCGTGCCGCGTGCCGCGTGCCCCGTGTCGCGCCCGTGCCCCGTGTCGCGCCCGTGCCCCGTGCCGCGCGGAAACCCGCAGCCACCCCCGCCCGTGCCCCGCGCCCGCCCCCGCCCGCGCCGCGCCCCGCCGCGCCGAAAACCCGCACCCACCCCCGGCAGGGGCACGGCAGAATGACCCGGTGCGCTACCAGATCCTCGGCCCCACCAGGGCTCATGACGACACCGGCGCCTCCCTCACCCCCGGCGGGCCCCGCCTCCGCGCCCTCCTCACCGCCCTCGCCCTCCGCGCCGGCACCCCCACACCCGCGTCCGTCACCGACCTCGTCGACGAGGTCTGGGGCGACGCCCCGCCGCAGGACGCCCCCGCCGCCCTCCAGGCCCTCGTCGCCCGCCTCCGCCGCACCCTCGGCGCCGGGCGGCTGACCACCGACCCCGCCGGCGGCTACCGCCTCACCGCCGCCCGCGACGACGTCGACCTCCACCGCTTCACCCGCCTCGCGGCCCTCGGCGCCGAGCAGCTGGCCACCGACCCCGCCACCGCCGCCACCACCCTCCGGGCCGCCCTCGCCCTGTGGCGCGGCCCCGCCCTCGCCGACCTCCCCGAGCCCGCCCGCACCGCGCACGCCGCCGCCTGCGAGGCCCGCCGCTCCGGCGCCGAGCGGGACCGCATCGAGGCGGACCTGCGCAGCGGCGCCACCGCTCCCGCCGAACTCCTGCCCGAGATCGAGGCGCTGATCCAGGAGCATCCGTACGACGAACCACTACGCGCCCAGCAGCTCCGCGCCCTGCGCGCCGCGGGCCGCCCCGCCGACGCGCTCGCCGCCTACGAGCGCACCCGCCGCGACCTCGCCGAAGGCCTCGGCACCGATCCCGGCCCCGAGCTGCGCGCCCTGCACCACGAGCTGCTCCAGAGCCCGCCCCCGCAGCCCCGCGGCAACATCCGCCCCCGCCTGACCTCCTTCGTCGGCCGCGAGCCCGAACTCGCCGCCCTCGCCGACGACCTGGACCGCGTACGCCTCGTCACCCTCACCGGCCCCGGCGGCTCCGGCAAGACCCGTCTCGCCGAGCACGCGGCCGCCGCCCGGCCCGACTCCGGCTGGCTCGTCGAACTCGCCCGCCTCGACCACCCCGCCGCCGTACCCGGCGCCGTCCTCAGCGCGCTCGGCCTGCGCGAGAACAGCCTCGTCGCCCGCGAGAAGGCCGCCGCCGACGACGACCCCACCGCCCTCCTCGTCGAGCACTGCGCACACCGCCGGCTGCTCCTCGTCCTGGACAACTGCGAGCACGTCATCGTCGCCGCCGCCGAACTCGCCGAGCGGCTCCTCACCCACTGCCCCGGCGTGCGGATCCTCGCCACCAGCCGCGAACCCCTCGGCGTGCCGGGCGAGTTCCTGCGCCCCCTCGACCCGCTGCCGCCCGGCCCCGCACACCGGCTGTTCGCCGACCGGGCCGCCGCCGCCCGCCCCGGCTTCGACCCCGGCGACGACCCGGCCGCCGTCACCGAGATCTGCGCCCGCCTCGACGGGCTGCCGCTCGCCATCGAACTGGCCGCCGCCCGGCTGCGCCTGCTCACCCCGCGCCAGATCGCCGACCGGCTCGACGACCGGTTCCGCCTGCTGACCGGCGGCGCCCGCACGCTGCTGCCGCGCCAGCAGACCCTGCGCGCCGTCGTCGACTGGTCCTGGGACCTCCTCGACGCCGCCGAGCGGACCGTCCTCGCCCGCCTGTCCGTCTTCGCCGGCGGCTGCGACCTGGACGCCGCCGAAGCCGTCTGCGCGGACGCCGCCACCGCTGACATCACGGACATCGCGGACCCCACCGACGTAGCCGGCACCATGGCGACCCTCGTCGACAAGTCCCTCGTCGTCGCCGAGCCCGACCCCGACGGCATGCGCTACCGGCTCCTGGAGACCATCCACGAGTACGCCGCCGAACGCCTCGCCGAGGACCCCGCCGACGCCCGTGCCACCGCCCTCCGGCACGCCGAGCACTACCTCGCCCTGACCGAACGGGCCGAGCCGCTGCTGCGCTCCGCGGACCAGCTCCCCTGGATCCGCCGCTTCGAGACCGAGATCGACAACCTGCGCTCCGCACTCCACACCGTCGTCGAGGGCGAGGCGGGCGCCGCCGGCACCGGGATCGCCCAACGCATGCTGGCCGGCATCGGCTGGTTCCTGTGGCTGCGCGACTACCGCGCCGAGGGCGCCGACTGGACCGCCCGGATCCTCGCCCGGACCCCCGTCGAACCGCCCGAGGGCTCCCCGGAGTACTGGCCCCACATGCGGCTGCGCATGCTCCACATGTTCCTGCTCGCCGAGAGCGCCGGCGCGGACCGCTTCCGCACGCCCGAACACCGCGTGCAGGCCGCCCGCGTCAAGGAGGCCTTCCGCCACGGCTCCCCGGAAACCACCCGCTTCCCCGGCATGCTCTGGCCCGCGATCTGCTTCCTCACCGGCGACGTCGAGCACTTCCACGAGAGCATCGACGAGTCGATCGCCAACTGCCGCCGCCACGCGGGGGACTGGGAAACCGCCATTCCCCTGCTGATGCGCACCCACTTCGCCATCGACATGACCGGCGGCCTCGGCACCGTGGACGCGGACCTCGCCGAACTCGACGCGATCGCCCACCGCGTAGGCGACCGCTGGATCCGCGCCCAGGTGGCCAGCGCAGCCGGGGAGGCCGCCCTCTCGCGCGGCCAGTACGCCACCGCCCGCGCCGCCTACGAGGAGTGCCTGCGCCTGGCCCGGGAGGTCGGCGCACGGATCGAGGCGCCCTTCGCGATCGCCCGCATCGCCGAGACCGAGTACTGCGCGGGGAACTTCGACGCCGCCGAGGAGCTGCTCGCGGAGGCCGAGCGAGAGGCCGACGAGCAGGGCGGGGTGTACGACGTGAGCGCCTTCAGCCGGTTCCTGTCCGCGACGCTCGCACTCCGGCGCGGCGACCTGGCCCTCGCCCGCACCGAGTGCGCCGCCGCCCGCGCCGCGGGCGAACGGATCACCGTGCCCGCCCAGCTCACCGCCGGGATGGCCCTGATCGAAACCGTCCTGGACGCCCGCGAGAACGGCCCGGAAGCGGGCCTCGCCGGGATCGGACCGGCCCTCGCCACGGCGGTGACGGCACACTGCGCGGAACGCGTCCTGGCGGGCCTCGCCGAGGCGGCGTCCCTGTTCCTCGCCGACGCCGGCCGTCCCGAGGAGAGCGTACGAATCCTCGCGGCGGCCACGGCCTGGCGCGCGGGCCAGCCCCGCTCGGTCCCGGAGGAGGCCGCCCTGGAGGGGCTCCCGGAACGCACCCTGGCCGCCCTCGGGGCGGCCGGCCAGGCCCGGGCGGAGGCCGAGGGCCGCGGCCTGACCCCGACGGAGGTCGTCGCCCTGCTCGGCGTCAGCGGCAGCTGATCACCGCGTCGGCCCAGCTCGCCAGCGTCGGCAGCCGCCCCTGCCCGGACTGCTCCACGACCAGCCGCAGCTTCGTCCGCCCGGCCAGCGACACCTCGACCGGCACCGGGGCGTCGTCGTACCCGACCGCGCCGGAACGCCACAGCCGCTGCCCGTCGCCGTAGACGGAGAACCGCACCGTCCCGTCGCCCGGCAGCGACAGCCCGTCCACCCCGGCCCGCGCCGAGAAGCCGGTGCACTGCCGGTTGAGGCCGATCTCCACGCTGGAGCGGGAGTGGACGGTGATCCCCTGCCCGAACCGCTGACCTCCGACCACCAGCCCCCACCGCTGCCACACCCAGCTGCTGCGCCACGTCTCCAGCTCGGGACCGGTGTGCCGGCCGAGCGCGGAGTGCCCGAGCCGGGCCAGCGGGAACCCTTGCGGCGGCTGCGGCGCGGGCGAGGGCGGCGCCGTCGTGGGCCGGGCCGGCGTCGGGGACGGCGTCGGCGTGGGGGAGGGCTTCGGCCGCGGGCTCGCCGGAGCCGACGGCGGCGCGGACGCCGGAGCCGGAGCCGACGACGCGGGCGCGGACGGCACCGCGCTCCGCCCGGGCGGCACCGACCCGCGGGCGGCCGGAGCCGGAACCCCGGGCGGCGTCGACTCCGGCGCGGCGGACGCGGGAGGCGCGGGCACCTCGGGCGCCACCGGCGCCACCACACCGGGCGCGGGCCCGGCCTGCGGCTCGGCCTCGTCCCCGGCCAGGGCGAACACCACCCCGGCGGCTGCGGCGACCGCTATCCCGGCGGCGATGGCGGCTTTGGCGGGCAGCCCCAGCCCCTCGGAAACCACCGCCCCACCAGCACCGCCACCCGCCCCCGCACCCGCACCCCCGGCCGCCCCCGTACCCCCGGCACCCGCCCCGGCCCCAGCAGCCCCTGCCCCGGCCCCGGCCCCGGCCGACGACCCTCCCGCCGCCGCGGCGGCGGCCCCCGCGCCGCCGGCGGCGACGGCCCCACCGGCCACCACACCGGCCGCCTTGGCGGCGTACCCGGCGGCGAACCACCCGATGACCGCGACCGGCAGCAGCGCGGGAATGCCCGCGTTGACGTCCTTGAGCTCCCCGGCGGCCAGCCGGCACTTCGCGCACTCCTCCAGGTGCTTGCGCAGCCCCCGCTCCGCCCGCATGCGCAGCCCGCCCCGGGCGTACGCGCCCAGCCGGTCCGCGTACCGGGCGCAGTCGCCGCCCGAACTGAGCGCCGAGCTCACATGGGCCTGGAGGTACGCCTGCTTCAGGCCCTCCCGGGCCCGGCTGGCCAGTACCGCCGTCGCGTTGGCGCTCAGCCCGAACAGCGGCGCGATCGCACTCGGCGAGGCCTCCTCGACGGTGGTGTGCCACAGCACGGCCTGCCACCGCTCCGGCAGGCTCCGGAAGGCCTGCATCGCGAGCGAACGCTCGGCCTCGTGCATCGCCCGTACCTCGGCGCCCAGTTCCAGGGTGTCGTCCCCGGACAGCCCGCCGGTGCGCTCCGCACCCACGGCCGCCTGCTCCGCGAACACTGCGAAGTCCTCGACCAGATGCTCCCGCCGGGCGGTCTTCGCCCAGGCCGCGGCGACCCGCCGCACGGTGGTCAGCAGGTAGGCCCGCACCGACTGGTCCGGCCCGGCCCCGCCCCGTACCGCCTGCAGCGTCCGCGCGAACACCTCGGCGGTCAGGTCGTCGGCGGTGTGGTCGTCCCGGCAGCAGGTCCGCGCGTAGCGCCGCACCGAGTCGGCGTGCCGGCGGAACAGCTCCTCGTACGCGCCGTCGTCGCCGCCGCGCATCCGGGCGATCAAGTCCCCGTCGGAAGGCGGAAGTTCCGCACCGGACGGGCGGGAAGCGGCGTGCCGGCCGCCGCCGCGTTCGCGCTGGGCCGGGACCTGCCGGGCGGGCAGGCTGCCCGCTCCGGCCTCGGCGCCGGTGCCACCGATCCCACCGAGGGACTCGTCCCGCCCGTCAACGCTCATCGCGGAAGCCTCCGCACGACACACTCGAACCGGTACACCGATCCAGCCTGTCACACGGCACTGGCGCCCTGGAGCCCTCTCCGCGGCATCCACTCATCCGGGGACAATCCGGCGAATCGCCGTACTGCTCCTCACCCCTTCGAGCGACCTGCCGTTCGAGGACCGCCGTTGACCACACGGCCACACGGCCACACGACCACACGACCACACGACCACACCACGGACCTGAGCCCCCGCTGCCCGCGCCGACGGTGACCGTCCGCCCCCGCCGGCCAGGACGACCCCGACCGGGACCGACAACCGGGCCGACGGTGACCGTCCGCCCCCGTCGACGGCCCGGCCCCCACCCCTGCGGGGGCCGGCACGTCAACGGACCGGCGACGGATCAGCCCGGGCGCCCGCTCACGCGGTGCGGGAGCGCAGCCCCTCCAGCAGGATGTCCAGCAGCCGGGCCGAAGCCGCGGCCTGCTGGGCCGGGTCGGGCAGCGCGGGCGCGGCGGTCGCTATCACCAGCAGCACATCGGCCACGGTGACATCGGTGCGCAGCTCACCGGCCTCCCGCGCCCGGTCCACCAGCCGGCCGACGACCTCCAGGAGCGCGCCCGCTCCGGCGTCCTCCGACGGCTCGTCCTCGACCGAAGCGCGAGCACCCACGACGCGCAGCTCCGCGGTACCGCCCGCGGCGGCCTGCCGCTGGTGCGGGACGCGCGCGGCGGCCTCGTCGGCGGCCGCCTCGTCCTCGGCGGCCGAGCCGACCCGCAGCACCTGCGGAGGCAGCAGCCGGCCCGCGCCGGAGGCGACGGAGGTGCGCAGGAAGCGCGACAGCGCCTGCCAGGGCTCCTCCTCCTGGCCGAGGGCGGACTTGGCCTGCTCGGTGAGCCGGGCGGTCTCCTCCTCGGCTATCCGCCGGACCAGCACGTCCTTGCTCGGGAACCGCCGGTAGACGGTGCCGACGCCGACCCGGGCCCGCCGTGCCACGTCCTCCATCGGAGCGCCGTAGCCCAGCTCGCCGAAGACCTCGCGGGCCGCACGCAGGACGTGCTCGAGGTTGCGCTGCGCGTCGACGCGCAGCGGCGTGGACCGGCCCACTCCGTGGGTGGTCGAGCCCGCCATCACGCGTCCGCCGGTCTCCGCGGACAGAGCGGTGACAGAGCCATGGAAATCGGAAATGTTCATATGTATCCCCCGGTAATCACTTGTCTCACTTGTCTCCCCCCGGAGACACTCCCCGCCTTCGTGTCGAGGGGGGCCACGGTCGTGAGGGCCCTGGTCCTACATCCTCGACGAGATACGAACATAGTTGAGCCAGAGTCAATTCAGAAGAGGCAGCCCCCGACCGAGCACCGCCCGATCGGAGCATTCACCCCCACTTTTCCGCCGCAACTCCCCGGAATCACCCCTTCCGAAGCCCTGACCTGCGGACTTTCAGAGTGATGGGGATCTCCCGACGGCCCTGTCCCACCACCCCCACCGGTCACACAATTTGCCGGGCCTGTGGACAAACTCCCGGCCACGTTGCGTCATGGGGTGGTGAAGGCTGCTAACTCCCGGGGCGACGACCCCGGTACCCCGCCCCGCACGCGCATCCTCGTCGTCGGCGGCGGCTACGTCGGCATGTACACGGCCCTGGGTCTCCAGCGGAAGCTGAGATCCGGCGAAGCCGAGGTCACCGTGGTGACCCCCGAGCCCTACATGACGTACCAGCCCTTCCTCCCGGAAGCCGCCGCCGGCGCGATCTCACCCCGGCACGTCGTCATCCCCCTGCGCCGCGTCCTGGACCGCTGCCGCATCGTCATCGGCGAGGCCCGGCGCATCGACCACGCCAAGCGGACCGCGACCGTCACCACCCTCGCCACCACCGAGGAGGGCACCGGCGGCATCGAGATCGAATACGACGAACTCGTCCTCGCCCCCGGCTCCGTCTCCCGCACCCTCCCCATCCCGGGACTCGCCGACTACGGCATCGGATTCAAGACCGTCGAAGAGGCCATCGGCCTGCGCAACCACGTCATCGAACAGATGGACATCGCCTCTTCCACCCGCGACCCCGCAATCCGCGACGCGGCCCTCACCTTCGTCTTCGTCGGCGGCGGTTTCGCCGGAGTCGAGGCACTCGGCGAACTGGAGGACATGGCCCGGTACGCGGCCCGCTACTACCACAACATCAAACCCGAGGACATGAAATGGGTGCTGGTCGAGGCCAGCGACCGGATCCTCCCCGAGGTCGGCCCCGAAATGGGCGTCTACACCGTCCGCGAACTGCGCAGCCGCAATATCGACGTCCGCCTCGAGACCCGCCTCGAATCCTGCGAGAACCGCGTCGCCGTCCTCAGCGACGGCTCCCGCTTCCCCACCCGCACCATCGTCTGGACCGCCGGCGTCAAACCCCACCCCGTCCTCGCCGCCACCGACCTCCCCAAGAACGAACGCGGCCGCCTCGTCTGCACGTCCTTCCTCACCGTCGAAGGCGTCGAACACGCCTGGGCCGCCGGCGACGCCGCCGCCGTCCCCGACATCACCGCCGACGAACCCGGCCGCGAAACTGCCCCCAACGCTCAGCACGCCGTCCGCCAGGCCGGACAGCTCGCCCACAACCTCGTCGCCGCCCTGCGCGGCGAAGCCCTCACCGAGTACGCCCACAAATACGCCGGCTCCGTGGCCTCCCTCGGCCTGCACAAGGGCGTCGCCCTCCTCTACGGCCGCAAGCTCAAGGGCTACCCCGCCTGGTTCATGCACCGCGCCTACCACCTCAGCCGCGTCCCCACCTTCAACCGCAAAATGCGCGTCCTCGCCGAATGGACCCTCGCCGGCCTCTTCACCCGCGAGATCGTCTCCCTCGGATCCCTCGAACACCCCAGGGCAGAATTCGAACTCGCCGCGGGCGGCAGCCCCCGCCCCCACCCGCCCAAGCCCGCCCCCGAACCCCCGGGCGAAGACCAGGGCTGACGCCGTCAGTGCCGTCGGCCACACTGGACGTGTGACCATAGGTGGGCTCACGCCTGCACACAGTGACATCCGCGGAGCGCCATCCGCCGGATCACCCACGAGCGGGACCCACCGACCAGGACCGAGAGCGGCACCGACGCGCCGCACCCGCAGCGACACCGTCCAGCGACCGACCACAGGGGCACCCCCCGGCACCCGCCGGGCGGACACACCGCGACCACCTGCGACACCACGAGGCTTGAACGCAGTGAACTTCACGCGCTGGAGCGCCCGCTTTCCCGGCACGCGACGCGCCGCCGCCCGGAACGAGCACGCCGCGGCCCAGGCCAAACGCGGTGAGGGCTCCGTCCCGGCAGCCCGCGGCGCCGCCGCGCACCCCGCCGCGCCCACCGACGGCACCCCCGCCGACACCACCGTCCACGGCACCGGCACGGCACCGCTCCCCGCCGCCCCCGCCCTCGACGAACTCCCCGTACGGGAAGTCCTCGGCCTGCTCCCGGCCCTCGTCGCCCTCGTCCACGGCCCCGAGCACCGCGTCGCCTACGTCAACGACGCCTACACCGCCGGCTTCGGCCCTCGCACCACCGGAGCCCCCGCCCACATCGCCCTGCCCGAACTCGGCGAACTCGGCCTGCTGCCCCTCCTCGACCAGGTCCAGCGCAGCGGCAAGCCCCGCACCGCCAAGAACCGCACGGCCCCCGGCGGCGGCAGCTCGTACACCGTCACCTGCACCCCCGTCGAGTTCCCCAAGGCCACCACCGACGGCGAACCGGACCCGGAGCACACCGGCATCCTGGTCCACCTCGCCGACGTCACCGACCACGCCGAAGCCGTCGAGCGGCTGCGCGCCAGCGAGCGCCGCCAGCGCGAGGCCGCCGTCACCCTCCAGCGCTCCCTCCTGCCCCAGGAACTGGAACAGCCCGACGACCTCCGCATCGCCGCCACCTACCAGCCCGGCGGCACCGAAGCGGCCGTCGGCGGCGACTGGTACGACGTCATCACCCTCGGAGCCGGCCGCACCGCCCTCGTCATCGGCGACGTCATGGGCCGCGGAGTCCGCGCCGCCGCCGTCATGGGCCAGCTCCGCACCGCCGTCCGCGCCTACGCCCGCCTCGACCTGCCGCCGCACGAGGTCCTCCAGCTCCTCGACGGCCTCGCCGCCGAGATCGACGCCAGCCAGATCGCCACCTGCGTCTACGCCGTCCACGACCCCAACGAAGGCCTCCTGGCCTACGCCTCCGCCGGCCACCTCCCCATCCTGGTCCGCGACGAAGACGGCACCGTACGCCGCGCCGCCGACCCCACCGGCCCGCCCCTCGGCACCGGCGGCTGGCTGCACTCCTCCGGCACCATCGCCCTCGGCCCCGGCTCCACCGCCGTCCTCTACACCGACGGCCTCGTCGAACGCCGCGGCGAGGACATCGACGAAGGCGTCGCCGCCCTCGAACGCGCCCTCGCCGGAGCCCAGGGCACCCCCGCGATCATCTGCGACCGCCTCATGCGCGCCCTCGGGGTCGACGCCGACCACGACGACGACGTGGCCGTCATGGTCCTCCAGCAGCCCGCCCGTACCGGAGTCGACGCGGAGCTCTTCCACAACGCCGCCCTGGAACTCCTCGGCGGCGTCGAGGCCGCCCCGCGCGCCCGCGCCTTCGCCCAAGGCGTCCTCAGCTCCTGGCGCTTCCCCGTCGAGCTCTGCGACCTCGGCGTCCTGGCCGCCAGCGAGCTCGTCGCGAACTCCCTCCAGCACGGCACCCCGCCCATGCGCCTGCGCCTGCGCCGCACCGACCGCCGCCTGATCGTCGAGGTCACCGACGGGGACGACCACCTCCCGCGCCGCCGCCGCGCCGAACCGGCCGACGAGACCGGCCGCGGCATCTCGATCATCGCCACCATCGCCTCGGCCTGGGGCTCCCGCCGCACCCCCGGCGGCGGCAAGGCCGTCTGGTGCGAGTTCGCCCTGCCGGACAAACAGCACGACAAATAGCAGGACGAGCAGCACCGGCAGCAGCACAAAAGGGGAGGGCCCCCGGCCCGAAGCACCGGAGGCCCTCCCCCACACACACCCACACCCACGACCGCTACGCGGACACGCGCTCCGCCCGCTCCACGGCACCGGCCGGCTTCGAGGCCACCGCCGGCCCCTGCGCCACGACCCTGCTCACCAGCGACGGGTTGTCCTGCACCGGGCTCAGCCGCCCGCCCAGCCGCAGCGCCAGCACCGCGATCCCGAGCGACACCACCACGAACACCCCGATGTAGAGCATCGGGATCCCCGCACCCAGCGGCACACCCAGCGGCCCCAGCGCCAGCGCCATCTGCTTCACCAGGGCGAAAGCCGAGTTGTACTGCCCGACCGAGCCCTCCGGAGCCAGATCGGCCACCAGCGGCGCCAGCGTCGGCGACAGCATCGCCTCACCGATGCCGAAGAGCGCGTACGTCGTGATGAACGCGGCGGCCGCCATCACCGCGCTGCCGTGCCCCAGCCCCGAGAACCCGGCGATCACCCACGCCACCGTCCAGATCAGCCCGACCAGCGCGATCACCCGCGACCGGCGGCGCTTCTCGACCAGCCGCAGCACCACGAACTGCGCCACGACGATCGCACCCGTGTTGGCGGCGAGCGCGAACCCGAGGGTCGACGGGGAGATCCCCGCGGCCTCGGTCCCGAAGGCCGCCAGACCCGACTCGAACTGCCCGTAGCAGGCGAAGAACAGCACGAAGCCCAGCACGCACAGCTGCACCATCGCCTTGTGCCGCAGCAGCGCCTTCCAGCCGCCGCCCGCCGGAGCCGCGTCCTTGGCCATCGCCTCGCTGATGTTCTGTACGTGCGGCATCCGCACGGTGGCGATCACGACCGCCAGCACCAGGAACATCACGGCCTCGATGCCGAACAGCAGGGTGAAGCTGGCGGGCCGGCTCTCGTCGACGATCTGGCCGCCGACGAGGCCGCCGATGCCCAGCCCCAGGTTCTGCATGAAGAACTGCAGCGCGAAGGCCCGCGTACGGGTCGACGGCGTCGAGCACCACACGATCACCGTGGCCAGCGCCGGCTGCATCACGGCCTGCCCGGCACCCAGCGCCAGAGCGGACAGCAGGATCGGCACGATGCCGGTGGCCAGACCGAGCGAGAGCGCACCGACGGACGCGGCGACGGCGGCACCCATGACCACGGGGACCGGACCGCGCCGGTCGATCACCCGGCCGGTGAAGGGCAGCGCGACGAGAGCGCCCAGGGCGAACGCCACGAACGCACTCGTGGCCGCCATGGAACCCAGACCCCGCACCTGCGCCACGTAGATGTAGAGGAACGGAACCGTGAAACCGATGCCGAACGCGGTCAGCGCGTTGCCGGCCTGGATCCGCCGCATCGCAGCGCCCATCACCTTGGTCACTTCTCACCTGCCTTGAGAGCCGAAGACTGAAGACTTCAGAACTTCATACCTAAACTTCGATCCTTAACTCTACACATCGAAGGAGTTAGACGCCAACGGGTTCATGCGATACTTCGGACCATGGCTGACACCCCCGACGGCACGACGCCGGCCCAAGAGCCGAGCCTCGACGAGCAGATCGCCGTCTACCAGCGCGAGTTCCAGGACCTCGACCCCCAGGTCGAGAAGGTGGTCTCGGCCCTGAGCCGGCTGAACCGCCGTATGAACGTCGCGTACGGCCGCCAGACCGCGGCCCTGGGCATCAGCAACGCGGAGTGGGAGGTCCTCAAGGCCCTCGTCATCTCCGGGGCGCCGTACCGCATGGGCCCGAGCGAGCTCGCGAAGCAGCTGGGCCTGACGCCGGCGGCGATGACGCACCGGATCGACCGCATGACGGCGGAGGGCCTGGTCACGCGGGAGCGGGACGAGTCCAACCGCGTACGCGTGATCGTGGAGCTGACGGACGAGGGCCGCAGCAAGTGGCTGGACGCGATGCGTGCGGCCACGGTCTTCGAGGAGGACCTCCTCCAGGACCTCTCCACCGCGGAGCGCGGAGTGCTGGGAGACATGCTCACCCGGCTCCTGGACCGCGTGGAGGACCTCCAGTCCCGGGCCTGACCGGCTCCGGAACGGGCCTGCGGGGGCCTGACCTCCCGGGTTGACACACCCTCCGCCGATCCGTAAGGTTCTCCGAGTTGCCCCGGAGCCGGAAGGTTCCGGAGTCAACGAATCCCGCCGCCTCGTAGCGGCAACCTACTCAGCACGACATCCCACAGGGAACGAATTCGGCATGTCCGAATTCATTTCCGAAGGCCCGATTATCGGTTGCCGGGGAAATCCGCTAGAGTTCAGGTGTCGGAAGGGCCCAACAGCCCGGAAGACAAACCCCGCTGACTGGGGGTCAGGCCCGAAAGGATCTGATAGAGTCGGAACCGCCGGAAAGGGAAAGCGCGAAAGCGAAGGACCTGGAAAGCAAGCGAGAAAGACTCTGATAGAGTCTGAATCGCAAGAACGAAAGCCCGGAGGAAAGCCCGAGAGGGTGAGTACGAAGGAAGCGTCCGTTCCTTGAGAACTCAACAGCGTGCCAAAAATCAACGCCAGAA